>CAZHAH010000001.1:0-107950 GCA_964530095.1 uncultured Desulfobacteraceae bacterium
TAAAGGGCTCACTCTCCTCCCCAACATCTATAGCTTGGAAGTGTACCAGTAAATAACTATCTTCTGACCATGGATTGCTTACTTTTTTATGGGCGCCACGTAAGATTCAAAGGCATTCACCTGATCCAATAAACCAAGCGACTTTTGATCCAGTTGATGCCCAGCGTTATTGATAGAACTAACATTCGGAGGAAATATTTTAGCGAAAATGGATAACCAAACATTTATTAGTATCCCGGGTGCCTTGAAACTGGTCGGTATCATAGGCGGCACATGGGGGATACTCGTTGTCTTAAGCGCGACACTTGCTTACCTTCCGGGGCATCCCGATTTTTCACTGTTCAATACCTATTTAAGCGACATTGGGGATACGGCTGGCTGGCCGCAGATTCTTTTCAATTCCGGCACTCTTATTGCGGCACCAATGCGGTATCTCGTCATAGTACTAATCGTCTTACGTCTTACACAATTGGGTGCAGGCCGCACATTTGCTGTTTCAGCTTTAATCATAGGTTTTGTTTCCAGCAGTGGCACAGTATTGATGACTGCGACACCATTCAGTGTATCGCCATCAATTCACAAATTGGGTATCCCGTTATACTTCTTTGGAATCGTTTTTTTGCAAACGTTGATATTCATCAAGGAATGGTCATTAAAGCATGTTCCTAAAGTTCTACCGATATTGAGCCTCTTGATGGTTGTTGTATACTTTGTCTTTGCTACGTTGGTTATGCTCAATGCGAAAGGAGTAGTAAGTCGAAGTACACCTGTAATTTGGGAATGGCTGTGTTTTATTACTTCTATTATTTGGGTATTTGCACAAAGCATTCTGTTGGAGAATGTGGAGACAAATGGTGTCAAATCTTGAATAGTGAATAAATAATCGGGGGTCGGGCCACAGCAACATGCTGAAATAATAAATATAGCGGTTGGGTTTAGCGTCAACCCTATAGTTGCATAAAAAACATACCAAAGAGGTATTAAAACAATAATATTAAGCGTTTAGAGATAATGAATTCAAGTTTCTGGAGTAAATCAAAGGTGACTTCCAAGAATAGGATTTAATTTGGCATGTTTTTTACCCTCTATGGGAAAGCCGAGGATACCACATCTCTTTCGTTGCCAAGGATTTGCGGTAGTACACTACAGCGTCACCCATGGACGTCTCAGAGCTACAGCATCCTCAACTTTTGCAACGATAGCGTCAAATAAGGCTTTAAATAGCAATTTTGGGTGGCCAAAACACCCTTTTAAGAGAAAAGCCCGGGCAGATGGCAAGAGCAAAACGGCATTTCCTTCCAGGTTCATAACGCTCCTTCAAATGTTGATAAGCTGCGAAATATCAAAAAAATAGCGTCCTTTAAATTCAAAGCATACAGAGGTTTTCGATGAATGAAATCAGATCCCTATTGAATCCACCATAGGTGGTCCGCTGAGCGAAATTCAACAGGGCAGGCAGGAAATAATCTAAAAACTGATTGATAATGCCCATGAATAAAAGGCAAATTGTGCTAACTGCGAGGTTTGTGGGTGATCTCGAATATAATCCTAATAATTTGACAAATGTATATATCTGATATATACTACTAAAACTATGGATATATATAAGAAAGTGCAAGAATGCTCTGGATTTCAATGGGACAGGCATAATATTCAAAAGAATTGGGAAAAGCATAAAGTTTCGCCAGTTGAAAGTGAACAGGCTTTTTTCAGTAGGCCTTTGATAATTGTTAAAGATGTTCATCATTCGCAAGAAGAAGAAAGATTTTATGCTTTGGGCAAAACGGATCAAGATCGAAGATTATTTATTGCTTTTACAATACGTAAAAAGCTTATTCGTGTAGTGTCTTCAAGAGATATGAGTAAGAAAGAGAGGAAGATTTATGAAAAAGGTAAAAAAGAAGTCAATCCCTAAGTTCAGAAATGAAGATGAGGAAAGGGAGTTCTGGGCATCTCATGATTCTACTGATTATATAGATTGGTCTGCAGCGAGGGAAGTTGTCATGCCAAATCTTAAGCCAACGCTTAAGACCATTTCAATCAGACTTCCTGAAATTATGATTGAGGAATTAAAGTTGATTGCCAACAAAAGAGATGTGCCCTATCAATCCCTAATGAAAATGTTCTTAGCGGAAAGGGTTGAACAGGAGCTTCATAAATAAGAAGACAACAGGGTCAGGTCTTCATTCTTGACAGATTTTAATGGAGAGTGAAGAATGTAGACCTGCCCGATGGATTCACAAAAATTACGATTTACGAGCTAAAAACACCTATATTTGGAACGATAATCCTTAAATATTAAAAGGATCGTGTGGCCCGGCCCCAATAGACACTACGGGGTTTGTGGGTTAGGAAGCAGAATATCCCAGATGAATAAGCGCGACAGAAATCAAAAGAGCGAACTCAATGTGTTTATCTCAAGCCGCGAGTCGCGATGTGATGAATGTGGTGAGAATCTCGGTCGTGGAGCCTGGATATTGCTCCAAGGGGATGACAAGGGCGCTGCATGTCTGAGCTGTGCAGACCTTGACCATTTAGTCTTCCTGCCTTCCGGCGATGCTGCCCTCACTCGCCGTTCTCGAAAATACTCAAAGCTCACGGCTATCGTCCTTAAATGGAGCAGAGCACGCAAACGTTACGAGAGGCAGGGTTTGCTGGTAGAGAATGCAGCAGTTGAGTTGGCAGAAAACGAGTGCGAGGCGGACGCAGACACACGAAAACTGAGGCGCGCTTGCGCAGCTATTCGTAGAGCCGAACTTGATGCGGAATACATAGCAAGTTTTGCAACTCGCGTTCGTGAATTGTATCCGAATTGTCCGATTGGAAGAGAGAAAGTGATCGCAGAGCATGCCTGCCGTAAGTATAGCGGACGCGTCGGGCGAAGTGCAACGGCCAAAGAGTTGGATAAAGAAGCAGTTTGTCTCGCAGTTGCTGCCCATGTACGCCACCAAGAAACAAACTACGACGAACTTCTCCTGACTGGTTTCGAGAGGTGGCAAGCGCGTGAACAAGTGCATGCTCAAGTCTCGCATGTGTTGGCTGAATGGCAATCAACCGCTTCCTAAAAAAGCGCATTCAGGCGATGCCCTATAAGCCACGCCTGATGCACGCCTTTATACGAGGAATTACAGATATAAGTTTGCTAAAAGGAACATGAGAAACTATGCCAAAATACAATGTTGCATTTGAATCTAATGAGGAAATTTATGGAATTGTGCCCAGGGCATATGATTGGGTCCATTATAAAAGCATATTAACGGTAAAAGACGGCGGAAAATTTCCTGTATCGCTTGAAATGACATTCGTTCCACCCCACCCTTTTGCGTTTAATATGCCCGAGAACCATTCAATTAAAGGAGTCAGCATTACCGATGTTTATGTGAAAGTTGTCAAATTTTTCAACAAATTCGGTATAGAATTCCGTAATTGATAATAGAAGTAGCGTATTACAACACATTTGAGGCGGATGTGAAGGGTTGCGCGGCCTTGGCTTTCGCACAATTCATTGTTTCCTTAGCATATTCGCTATACCAAATTTCCCTTCACACCGCTGATTGTGGCCGCTATGCAAGTAGACAACTTGTTCTTCACCCATAAAGGTATGGTAGAAATGGTGATAATCGCTAATCGGGGTCGGGCACAGCAACATGCTGAAATAATAAATATAACGGTTTAATTTAGCGTCAAATAAGGCCTTGAACAGCAATTTTTAGTGGCCAAAACACATTTTTAAGAGAAAAGCCCGGGCAGATGGCAAGAGCAAAACGGCTTTTGGTCCAGGTGATGCCCAGCGTTAAAAAGGAAATTATCGGAATTAAGATATGGATCAAATCCCATTTTTTCCGAAATTAATTATTTATGGTCCGATTATTTCAGGGATATTCTTTTTCATTCTTTCTTTCAGCAAGAAACAATATTCTGCAATGGTTGAAGGTTTGGGGGAAAATACCGCAAAAAAGGCACATCTATTTTTTAGATATTGCGGACCAGTCTTAGTTTTAATTGGAATAATCCAATATCTGATTAAAGACCTCTAATGCAAATGGTATCACACCTTGACGCGACACCGTTACTTCGTCGCTGATGCCCGCGTTCGCCCAAAACTGGAGGTACAAATGCTCATTTCACATAAAGGAAAAAAACCTGAAGTTCATTCCTCGGCATATATTGCGCCAACTGCAACGATTTGCGGGGATGTGACAATTGGACCGAATTGCCGGGTGATGCATGGCGCTTCAATCATTGCAGAGGGCGGCAAAATTATGATTGGTGAGTATTGTATCATTTTTGAGAATGCTGTGGTTAGGAGCAATGCCAATCATTCTGCAACCGTTGGGAATTTTTGTTTGATCGGTCCTAATGCACATGTTGTTGGGTGCAAGATTGAAGACGAAGTATTTATCGCAACTGGTGCGGCAATTTTTCATAGTGCACATTTGGGTAAAGGTTCACAAATTAGAATCAATGCTGTTGTTCACCTAAAATCATATCTTGAACCCGGTGCTTTAGTGCCAATAGGATGGATAGCTGTTGGAAATCCAGCTAAGCTATTTTCGCCCGATCAACATGAAGAAATATGGAAAATACAGGAACCACTCAATTTCCCATTGACAGTTTACGGTTTTGATCGACCGGAAGTCACTATGAGAAAGATCACGCAAAGGTTGGCTGATAATCTTGGTTCCCACATTGATGATACTATAATTACAGTGGATTAAGGGCGAACAAGGTGCTTCAGCTGACAGCAAAAGGCTGCGGCCTTTGGCTGTCAGATGAGCTTTCCGTTAGCCATAAAAAACACATATAAGAGGATAATTAAATGGGTCAAAAAGGTGCAAAATTAACTCAGGAAGCTACAAAAGCAAGTGAAAGATTAGTCCACACACTCTCGGATCTTGGTAAAGTGTATAGCCGGAAGATGTTTGGTGGATATGGAATATTTGAGAGTGGAGCAATGTTTGCATTGATCACCTCAGAAGGAAAAATCCACTTTAAAGTTAACCAGTCGAATCGAAAGCGTTTTGAAGATATAGGTGCTGAAAAACACGGCAAGATGCCATACTTTGAAGTCCCTCAAAATGTATTGAAAAATGAACAGAAACTTCATGAATGGGCAAGCGATTCAATCGATATCGCCCACAGTTCTAAAGTAAAGAAATGATCTTTATTTAAGTTGAAACTGTAAAGTTAATTTTGGCTAACCAACGGATGAACCAGACGGGAATAACTTGCGGATTTTTTCGTTAAATTCCGTGCTAGCTTGAAAGGCGTCAAGCCCGCTGGTTATCCCCACCGTTGGCCCTATGAGAGGAAACATATGGCAAAACATATTGGAATCGTAGCATGCAGTGCCGAGGGCGCTGCACTCTGTTACCGCACTCTTTGTTCAGAGGCACCTACCCTCATGGGGGAGCACATGCATCCTGAAGTGTCCATGCATACGCATCCCCTGGCAGAGTACATGGTACACATCCGTTCGGCAAATTGGCCTGAGGTGGCGAACTTGATGTTGTCTTCCGCGCGCAAGCTCTCGATCATTGGGGCTCAGTTTGCCATCTGCCCGGACAACACAATTCACCAGGCATTCGACCTTTTGCAGAAAGATTCCCCTATTCCATGGCTCCATATTGCGAAGGAGGTTGGCCGAGAATCTAAGGATCGGGGATTCTCGATGCTCGCGATAACGGGGACGAAGTACTTGATGACGGGACCCGTGTATCCCGAGGAACTCATGGAATTAGGTATTGCCTGCCAGGTTCCCGAAGAAAGTGATCGCGAGCAAATCGATTCCATCATCTTCAAGGAACTTGTAAACGGTATTTTCACAGAGGAATCGAGGCTATATTTCAACACAGTGATCCAGAAGATGAAGGACCGCGGATGCGATGCTGTCGTTCTTGGGTGCACCGAGATCCCTCTTCTCATTGATCCGAATGACTGTCCGCTACCGACACTCGACTCGACGCGTTTGCTGGCGAAGGCTGCGCTGAAACAATCGCTGAAAGAGGGCCAACAAAGGAATGCACCTGACAAAAAATAGCTACGCCTTTTGGAATCGGGGAATCGGGGGTCGGGCCACAGCAACATACTAAAATAATAAAACGGTCGCATTTAGCGCCAAATAGGGCTTAAATAGCAATTTTGGGTGGCCAAAACACCCTTTTAAGAGAAAAGCCCGGGAAGATGGCAAGAGCAAAAAGGCATTTCCTTAGTGATTTTACCCCTGAAAATTACGATTTAAAAAATACCTATATTTGGAGCGATAATCCTTAAATATTAACAGGATAGTGTGGTCCGATCCCAATAGGACCCAACGATTTTAATCCACAGATTTCGCAGATTACACGGATTACGATCAACTAAAGGGCAATGCGAAATCTGTAGGGTTTAATTCCCCGCAGCTTGCTGCGATAGAAACGATAACACTTTCATTTGGAGACCCCGCTGCTTGTCGGAGCGAAGCGTAGATCCCGCAAAGCGGGGCGCCAGGGTAGTTCATTGATAAAAGGGCGTATTTAAAGTAGATCCGTTTTCCCAAAGCACACAATACGATAAGAACTGAAACGGAGGACCTATGGCTGGCTCAACAGAAGCAATCGCTAATGAAGGTTATGGATTGGGTAGCGATAGCATTGTGGAATTAATAAACGGCCGGTTCCTTGATGTCATAAATGGCCGTTACTTCGAACAGGGCACAAGACTTTTTATCTAAAGATGGAAAAATAGAAATTACCGGTAATTTGGAAGATGAATCCCAGAGTATTAAACCGGATTTTACAATTGACCTCCACGAAAAGATTGTTACCCCGAGCCTTTTTAATGTTCATTGTCACATACAAATGGTGAATCCTACATTATTTTCAGATTGGAAAACGATACGATCGAAAAAAAAGTATCATGATCAGCAGGTTGAAAAAAACATGGCTGATTGTTTGGCAAGGGGCATAACAAATATAAGAGATGCCTATACGGATGACCTGCAACAAAACCGAACGTTAATTGACCGAATTAATAAAGGTGATATACCCGGTCCGCGTATTTTACAAGCGGTCGTAGTCGGAGCAATCGGAGGGTATCTTACTCCGGAAGTCCGGGGATTTAAAAAAGCAATTTTAGGTATCATGGGCCTGTCGATAACCGACTATGAAAGCGAAAACTCAGGGGTTGTTGTTTTTCCAGTGGATGCGAATGAGCAACAAGTTAGAGATGCGGTAAATATTGCTATCGACCAAAGGGGCGCCGGCCTTATTAAAGTAGGGGAGTCCCTTGAACAAAGCATTCTTAATTCGTCTCCTAAAACGATGACTTTGGAGCAGTTACAAGCCATTACCGATCAGGCGCGGCGCAAGGGTGTGCAAAGTACTATTCATTCTGTCTCTGTGGACACTTTTCGAAGAGCAATAAACGCCGGTTTTTCATCACTCGCTCATATGGCCAGAGACGGTAATCTAACACAAAAGGATATTGATTCATGTCTTGGATCAAATTGCATCATTGAACCGACACTTTCAGTGGCCTATGATGTGAGCTGGAAATTAGAAGGGAATCCTTTTTACAACGATCCCAATATGGAAATATTATATGAGTTTAGAAATCATACTTTTTTTGATATCGCAAATGAGTTTTGGTTACCGGAGTTGACAGATTGTGTCATCTCCGGTTTCGAGAAAGCGAATCTGGGAAAGTATAAAATGATAGGGATCATTAATTTATTTAAAATGCTTGAACACTTTGCACGAATAGCCCACTACGGTATTGAAAATTCAAGGAGGCTTATAGAGCAAGGTGCGACGATTGCCTGCGGTAATGATGGGGGTGTCCAGGCCTGTACGCCCGCAATGGTGTCGCATGAGTTATCTATCTTCGATCTTTTCATGAATGATGACGAGGCTGGAAAGAAATTTGACGATGTGGCCGCTATTCAATCGGCAACCATCAACAGCGCAAAATCAATGGGCATCGACGACAAATTCGGTTCTATCGAAACCGGAAAGATAGCTGATCTTGTCGTGATCGATGGTGACCCACTACAGGATTCGCGTGTTATTGGGAGCCCGGCCGCTGCGGTCTTTATGGATGGCAAATTAATTGTCAATAATTGTGATCTTAAACCTGTATCTTCTCTGAGATCTGGGGCCGGACCGAGTTAATACATTGAAAATAACAATAAAGGAATAAGCACTTTAATCGGGATTGGGCCACAGCAACTTGCTAAAATAATAAATAAAACGGTCGCATTTAGCGTCAAATAAGGCCCTAAATAATAGCATAGAAGCGTGGTGGAGAAAGTCTCACTCGGAATGTTTTAATTTAGAACACTTAGGAGGTTGAAGGAAATGGGAAAAATATTTTCAAGGATGGGAGATGGGTTTGCTACTTTTCTGACCGAGGCTGAATTGATGCAGGACCTTGAAGACGGTACCCAGGATGCCTGCGCAAGGGGCAAAATACCATCGCTCTCCGATACGGAAATCAAACACCTGTTTGAAATTTGCAAATCGACGCAGAAGATATCCGGTGTCGACAGAGGACACGAAGTTGTAATGACCTATGACGGCGGGACAAACAAGGTTCCCCGTTTGGGGATAAATACCGGACGATTGCAGATCCTTCAGCTCTATGAGCGCTGTTTCGGGGCCGATACGACCGAGCTGTCGGATCCGGATTATACCTACCGGCAGGTCAAGCCTACGTTGCGGGATGATATTCCCATGATGGAACAGGCGCAGCTTCTGATGGTTGCCCCCGTATTCTATGGGGCAATGCCGAACCTCGGGATTTATACGCAACCGGATGGACCCATGCCAAATCCCATGGAGTTGCTTCCGGCCAGTAAAATCAAGGAGGCTCAAGAGGCTTACGAAGGCGCCCTTGAGTTGGCTGTAAGGGATATCGTGACCGTAGCCAGTGCCTATTATGAGGCAGGCGCAGATGGGATCAATATCGACACGGTTGGCGCATCCGGCGATCCGGACTTTAAGGCGGCACTCCTCGCATCAGAGGAGCTTAGGGCCAAATATCCGGACATTTGTATAGAGATGGGGATGGCGGGTGAGTTTGTTTTGGGGATGCATGGTGAGATGAGCCATAACGGTGTCAGGTTGGCAGGGCTGTATCCACATGAACAGGCAAAAATGGCCCAGGCCTCCGGCGTGACCATATTCGGTCCGGCCATCAATACACGGCCCAGTAAATCGATTCCCTGGAATATCGCCCGGGCCGTAACCTACACAAAGGCCTGTGTCGAGGAGGTTGAAATCCCGGTGCATGCCAATATGGGGATGGGAGTGGGTGCTTTGCCCCTTTGCCTAACGCCTCCGGTTGATACGGTCTCCCTGGCCTCAAAGGCAATGGTTGAAATCACCAGGTTGGATGGATTGTAGGTGGGTGACGGCGATCCGGCCGGCGTGGCGATAACACACGCAATGGCCTCAGGCATGGGCGGGATACGCACTTCCGGAGATCTGGTGGCGCGTATGCAAATGACCCGGGGTATGAAAATTAGCGAGGCAAAAACATTTTTGGCGGATAAATTGGGTGTCTCGGTAAAGGAACTAACAGATGATACCGTGATGCGGGAGGTTCGAGAAGACCTCCGCCTGGGAGGGGTTTATCAGGAGGGAGGTCTGCCGAAGGGTATTGAAGCCAAGCATCATATTGCTGAAGTTTTGGGTATTGAGATTAATTCTGTCAAGCTGTTTAAGCAACGTACCGGGTAAAGAAGAATTCTGACACACGCCAGGGAGCACGATTACTCCACCGCCGAGAATAATAATGAATTCCACAGCAGATACGAATATAATCGATTCTACCAAAAACATAAAATCGTTTATTTGTAGTCTTGGAATTGATGTAGTTGGTATCGCTGGGTTATCGGCGCTGGGCAACATTCCGGTTGGCTTAAATATTAATCTTTCAGACCTCTTCAAAAAGTATCCATTCGCAATCGTCATTGGTGCTCAGTATGGAAAAATTAGGAAGCGTGCCTCTGGTGATGAAACTGCAGTTTATCTTGAGAAAATAGCCTATGATATAATGGGATATCTTGAGAAAAAACATTATCAATATCTGGTCATCCATCCTGAAGATGAGTATGATCCGGATAATCGTATGGGTTTATTATCACTCAAAATTCTTGCAAAACAAGCTAGTATTGGATGGCAAGGACAATCATTGTTAATCATATCACCGGTTTATGGTCCCATTCATAGATTAATTGCTATTTTGACAAATATGCCTCTAAATCCCGATGAACCAATTCAAAATAAGTGTGGAGATTGTGTGGTTTGCATCGATAATTGTCCGAAGAAATCATTAACATTTTGTCAATTTGATGATCATCCAAATTCGAGAGAAGAGATATTAGATGTTCAAACCTGTCTAGGTGATAATGGTTGTATGGTATGTATTCTTAAATGCCCATATTTAAAGAAGCCGTAATGAGTCGGAATCAATTCAGGATACATCATACTTTCCCGGCTGTCAGTAGAAATGACCTTCCTTGCAATCATAAAGATATACCAGCATTAGCTGAGATTTTCATTTGTAGGGGAAAACGCCCGAGCACCAGCCAACCCGGGCGTTAGGATTTAAGGGAGATATGAAATGATAAAGATCAATTCAATTCTCTTAGTATGTACCACTTTATTTCTTATCATTCCTGTTAATTTTGCATACGCCAAGGAGAAATTATCTCGAAAGCCGATCTCCATCGGGAAAAAGGGATTGAACAATCCAATCGTTGGTACAGGACAAGTGAGGTGTTACAGCAATTGGAGAGAAATTCCCTGCCCTAAGCCCGGCCAACCATTTTATGGTCAGGATGCTCAGTATGAAGGTAATGTCCCGTCCTACCAGGATAATGGCGACGGAACGGTAACCGATCTTATCACGGGTTTAATATGGTCTAAAGCTGTTGATAAAAACAAGGTAAGTTTAATTGAAGCAAAGAAGATTGCACAAAGGATGACGCTTGGCGAATATTCTGCCTGGCGAATACCCAACATAAAAGAATTGTATTCTCTAATAGATTTCAGGGGATATACGGGCTTTAGCCGGGGAGGAATCAGCAGCGGAGCACCGGCCAATGCCATACCCTTTATCAACACCGATTATTTTGACTTTGAATACGGGGACATCAGTGGCGGGGAAAGGTATATAGACGCCCAGTGGCTGTCGAGCACGAAGTATGTGAGCACCACCATGAATGGAGATTTAACACTGTTCGGCGTCAATTTTGCCGACGGCAGGATCAAAGGATACGGGTATCACAGGCCGGGAAGGTCCAGGGAAAAAAAATTCTATGCCCGTTATGTACGGGGCAATGCATACGGGGAGAATGATTTTGCGGACAATGGTGACGGTACGGTCACCGATCGGGCGACCGGGCTTATGTGGATGCAGAAGGACAGCCGCAGGGGCATGAACTGGAAGGATGCTCTTGAGTATGCCGAGAACCTGGTATATGCGGGATATAATGACTGGCGGCTCCCGGACGCAAAAGAGCTGCAATATATTGTTGATTATTCTCGTTCCCCTGATACGACGGATTCCCCGGCCATTGATCCCGTTTTTGCCACCACATCTATCGTCAACGAGGCTGGGAAAAAGGATTATCCGTTTTTCTGGTCGTCAACCACCCACTTGGACGGCCCGACTCCGGCAACAAACGCAGCGTATGTCGCATTCGGAAGGGCGACTGGTAAAATGCGCGCCACGGTTATGGATGTGCATGGCGCAGGCGCCCAGCGTAGCGACCCAAAAACCGGAAATCCGGCTATAGGGCATGGCCCCCAGGGAGATGCGAGAAGGATTAATAATTTTGTGAGATGTGTACGGGGGGGTTCGGTTAAAATCTTAACCCTTGCGCCTTCACAGGATAATAGCAAATACCCGCACAATGTCAAAAGCTCCGAAAGCAACAGCCTTAAAGGACAAAGAGGTTCAACAGGAAGATCAAGACCCCCGTCCAAAGGGAGAGGATTTATTAAACGGCTGGATAGGGACGGGGACGGCAAAGTATCCCGGTCAGAATTTGACGGACCCAAAGATCGTTTCGGTTTTCATGACAAAAACAATGACGGGTATCTTTCTGAAGACGAGGCCCCGAAAGGGCCACCCCCAAGAGGTCATAGACCGCCAAAGCCTTAAACACATTCAATCGCTTATTGTTTTTAAAGACAATTGACAAGATTTTCGAACGTTTTAAGATTGATGTTTTCGTCTATGAGTTAATGCGAAGCCTCGTACACCCAAGAAAATATTTAAACCAGGAGGTGTTCAATGCCGTTAAGAGCAAAAGTGTCAGGACCTATTTTAGAATTCGATAAAATTGACAAGGACGAAACCATGCCTGAAATGAACATTTTGTATGATGAGGACATGCAAGGGAGATTTCTTGCCGCTCTTCAGGAGGAGAACCCGTGGTATTATAAAGCGTCCCCATGGGGAAGTCCCGTAACTTATCACCCCCTTTTAGACGATGCACCCATGGAAGCGACCATGCATCGTTACCAGTATCCCTTCAGTTTTGTGCATGCAAGGCAAGAGACCGAATTCATCAATCCGCTTCCCTTAGGCAAGCCGGCTCAAGTTATCACAAAAATTGCGAATAAATATGTCAAGCGAGACAAAGGGTATGTTGTTATCGAGTCCTTGATTGTCGATGAAGACGGCGTAGAGATAATGCGAATAAGAAACCATGCCATGATCGATGATGAGCGTGTGAGAGACGCGACCAAATACGGCCTTCTCCACACGCCGCCCTTGAGCAGCGTTCAAACCAGGAAAGGAGAGGAGGTGGAGTCTTAATGATAGCCAGAAGAGAGATGCAGGTTGGACAGATGTTGGCTCCCGTACAGAAGGAGGTCTCTTTTGAAAACATCCGCCTTTTTAGTATGTGGAGTAACCGAAACATCCATACGGATTGGGAAATCGCCTTAAAGGGAGGATTTCCGGCCCCCATTGCCCAGGGGCTGATGTCCCATGCCTATCTTTGTGAGATGCTCACCATATTTTTCGGAAAAAACTGGTTACAAGGCGGAAAGATCGATGTCAAATTCATTCGATATACCCTACCGGGGGATGTGATTACCGCAAACGGTGTGGTAAGAGAAAAGATCGAAGAGGGCTCCGCCGTTCGGTTTCATTGCGATGTCTGGTGCGAGAGTCTCAGCGGCGAAAAAACAGTGGTCGGTACGGCCAGCGCCTTACTTAAATAGCCTGGTTCCCATATTGCTCTCGCATCCGACAGCTAATTGCTATGGCTTAAGATTCCCTTAATGTCTCATACAATGTGGTCGCAATTTGCGGCCAGATGAAATCTCTGAGTAAAAGGAGGAATCATGAAAGTACTTCGCCATATTGGCTCCGTGGCGTTCGTGATCGGGCTTTTTACGGCAGTATTTGTTGGGCTGCCATGGTACGTAATGGTTGCCGATGATCCGGTCGTGCCCTGGTGGATGAGGATAGCGGTTTTTTGCCTTTTGGGGGGTATCCTTTTGGTGCTGGCGACATTAGCTCTCGAACAGAGGGCACGCACGGTATCAGTTGAAGAGCCGCTGGATCCTGAGTCTGATCGCAAGGTTCTACTATTGAACTCCGATATGTTGCCCGGTCGAGAAATCACTGAGATTATTGGTCTGGTCCAGGGACACACGGTATTTGCCATATGGCTTGGCAAAGACCTGTCCGCCATAGTCAGGCTGATTCTTGGCGGTGAATTGATTGAATACACGGAGATGATGGGCAGCGCTCGGTCAACCGCTACCGAAAGGATGACAGCTAAGGCTGCTGAATTGGGAGCCGATGCAGTCATCAATGTTCGCTATATGACGACGAGTGTTGTTGGCAGTGCAGCTGAATTGTTAGTGTATGGAACAGCCGTCAAGCTCAGCTAACAATCGTACTGCAAAAGGAGGATATCGCTGATGAAACCTATTTTAACTTCGAAGGCACCGAAACCGGCCGGCCACTATGCCCAGGCGATGGCGCACGACGGTTTGGTCTATGTTTCCGGGCAATTGCCCATTGATCCGCAAACAGGCGAAAAACGCCTGAGGACCATCGAGGAACAGACGCAACAAGCCTTAAAGAACGTGGCCGCCGTTCTCAGGGCTGCGGGAAGTGACGTGGAAAGAGTCATAAAAACCACTGTTTATATAGCGGACATTGATCTCTGGGGCCGGGTCAACAGCGTGTATGCCCGTTTTTTCGGGGAACACCGGCCCGCGCGTGCCGTGGTTCCCAGCCGGGAGCTTCACTTCGGGTTCCAAATAGAAATTGAGGCCATTGCCGCACTTTCTGTAGAGGATCAAAGCGTATAAAAGATGCCTTAGCAAAAGCAGGGCTGGTTTCCTGAAAGGCAAAGTCGCCATTGTCACGGGAGGCAACGCCGGCTAAAACTATGCCGGGAGATTCGCCTTTCGTTATATGAAAAAATAAGGACAAGCAATCGGCCGGCTGTCCCTTTTGACCGGTTTTCGGTGCTTGACGAATATGACATTTATGCCGGAGATGGCCATTCTTTGAGAAAGCTCCGCCCAGCATACGCATTCCGACTGAAAAACTGTGACCGGGTGAATGCAATCGTTATTGCTTGATTATCGCCCGAGACACTCCCTCCAACGATCGGACCCTTTACATTAAATAATTGTTTGGCTAATAAAAAAATTGTTTGACAAATAATTAATTATATTGTTAACAATTTTATCTATTCTATTTTTAACATAGGGAGCGCCTTTCGGATTTTCGTGTTTAGGTTTTTTTCACTTTGAGATGAGGGCAGTCATTTATGGAAGCACGCTTTAAGGTCTTACTGTACGAACGGATGCATCGTGAAGGAACCGGGCTTTTGGAAGAAAAATGCGACGTTACCTATGCACGCTCCCATGCTGAAACAGATTTGATGGATCAGGTTTCGGATGTGGATGCCATTATTATCAGAGCCAACGGTGAAGTATCGCAAAAAATAATCGAAGCCGCCCCTATATTAAAGGTCATCGGGCGGCACGGCGTCGGACTCGACGCGATTGATTTGGTGACGGCAAAAAAGAAGGGCATACGGGTCGTTTACACGCCCCAGGCCAACAAGGAGAGTGTCGCCGAGCATTTCGTTGCCCTGGCGCTCATGCTGGCCAAAAAGATCAAGCCGGCCGATATTGCCCTGCGGGATTGCAATTGGCAGGCACGCTATGAACTAATTGGAACCGAGCTCAGAGGTAAAACATTGGGCGTGTTGGGATTTGGCCGCATCGGCCGACAAACCGCACGAATTTGCAGGTACGGCTTTGATATGCGCATTCTGTACTATGATCCCATTGAATTTCCCGAAGCCGAAAAAGAGATCGATGCCTCGCGGGTCGATCAAAAGGCGCTATTTGAGGCATCGGATTTTGTCTCTATCAATATGCCCCTGCTGCCGGAGACCAAACATTTCGTTAACGCGGACTTGCTTAAATTGATGAAACCAAGCGCATTTTTGATTAACATGGCCAGAGGACCCATCTGGAAAGAAGCGGATGTCGTTACCGCACTTGAAGAACATTGGATCGCCGGCGCCGGTTCGGATGTATATGAGATTGAGCCGGTTTCTCTCGATAATCCTTTGCTCGCGGCGGATAACTTTATAGGAACGCCGCATATGTCCGCCCACACTGAAGAGGCTATGGTCCGCATGAGCCTGGTTGCCCGTGATGTGCTGTCCGTTTTGGAAGGCAAAGATCCGAAATATCCGGTTTTGTAGCAACCGAGAAACGAGGCCGGAATCAAAACGGCTTACGGCCCAAAAGAAAGAATGAGACTATTGAAGGAGGCCCGCATGTCGAAGGTACATATATTTCAAGATTCATGCAAAGGTGTAGATGACTGTGGAATCTGTACCTTCGTATGCCCCAAGAACCTATTTGAGACATGCAATCAGATGAATGAAGCCGGTTATTACCCCCCTGAAATTACAGATCCGGATGAATGCAACGGTTGCCAGAATTGCATGATCTGTTGTCCGGATTATGCGATTGTCGTTGAAAAAGACGCAACTGAACCCACGAACAAACAAGAGGATCATGATGCAGCGCCATAAGAGAGTAACAACCGGAACCCACTTCGAGATGGGCAACTGGGCCTGCACCGAAGGTGCTATTGCCGCGGGATGCAATTTTGCAGCCGGCTATCCCATCACACCTGCCAGTGAAGTGGCCAACCTGCTGGCCGCCAGGCTGCCACAGGTTGATGGAACATTTCTTCAAACCGAAGATGAGATCGGTGCAATCTGCTCGGCTATCGGTGCTTCCTGGGCCGGCTGTAAAGCCATGACCGCTACATCCGGGCCCGGCATCAGTCTGATGCAGGAAAACATCGGATTTGCGGTGGCCACGGAAACGCCCCTGGTCATCGTTGATGTCCAGCGCTTCGGGCCGTCCACCGGTGTTCCCTCGGTGGGTCTTGCCGGCGATATCGTCCAGGTTGCCCGGGGATCGCATGGAGACTACCAGATCATTGCCCTTTGCCCTGAGAGCCCCCAGGAAATGTTTGACCTGACGATTCGAGCCTTTAATCTGGCCGAGACCTACCGGGTCCCGGTTTTCGTAATGGCCGATGGCTTTATGGGGCATATGCGGGAGCAAATCGTGATTCCCGGAGAAGATCGGATCGAACTGAAACATCGCCGAATTGCCGAAACGGCCGAAACGGTTCTCGAACGGCAGGATTTTCTCGATATAAATGTGGCCCCTATGCCGGTCTTCGGCCGCGGACTCAAAGCGCATGTAACCAGTTCCTGCCACGATGAACACGGCATGCGCAATCTGACGGACCCTGAAACCATGCACCGCTACGCCATGCGCCCGATTGAAAAGATACTCAATCACCGCGACGATATTGTTTGGGTTCAAGATGAATCTGAAGATGCAACGGTTGCCCTGGTAAGCTGCGGAGCTGTTTCACGATGTGCCCGGGCGGCGGCGCGATTGGCGCGCGACGAAGGATTAAACCTCGGCACATTGCGTTTGCTGACCTGCTGGCCGTTTCCCGACAAGGAGGTTCGAAAGGTGGCTGAACGCGTTGATCATCTGCTCGTTCTGGAAAACAATACCGGTCAACTCTATCCCTATATTAAAGCCGAGGCCGCCCATGCGTGCCGGGTCTCTTTTCTAGGACCGCAAACATTGGGCCAGATTCACGATCCGCGCTACATCCTCAGTCACGTTAAGGAGATGATTCAATGACGAATCTAACCCATCCTTTAAGAGAAAAATATACCCGCAGCCACATCAAACGCACCACCACTTGTCCCGGCTGCGGTATCGGTACGGTTTCACAGGCGATCCTGCGGGCGATCGACGAACTGCAATTGGACATCGACGATTTCATTTTTGTTTCCGGTATCGGATGTTCGGCCTGGATTCCCAGCCCTTTTTTCAATGCGGATACGCTGCACACCACTCACGGCCGACCGGTTGCCTTTGCCACCGGAGTTAAGCTCGGTCTGCCCCACAAAACCGTAATGGTCGTCAGCGGGGACGGCGATCTGACCGCCATCGGCGGTAATCATCTCATTCACGCCGCCCGGCGCAATATCAACCTGACCGTTATCCTGGTAAATAATGGAATCTACGGCATGACCGGCGGACAAACGGCTCCCACAACTCCCCGGGGAATCAAAACCATTACCAGCCCCTACGGCACCATGGAACATCATTTTGACATTTCACCGATGATCGTCGCCGCCGGAGCCTCCTATGTCGCCCGCTGGACGACCCATCATCCCCGCCAGATGACGCGATCCATTAAAAAAGGGATTCAGAAAGCCGGATTTGCCCTGATCGAAGCCGTAAGCCAATGCCCCGTGCAGTATGGTCGCGCCAGTAAATTGGGCGATGCGGTCGATATGTTAAAGCATTTTAAGGCAAACAGCATACGGATCAACAAAGCCCGAGAAATGGACGAGACGGAGCTAGAGGACAAGATTATCGTGGGCGAATTCACAGACCGCCAAAAAGCCGAGTTGAGCCAACAGTGGGTGCAACTGCGGTGTGAGATGACGGAGGCGAGATAATGGCGCAAACTGATCTAGCGATAGCCGGCGTGGGCGGCCAGGGTTCGATTCTGGCCGGTGTTATCTTAGGCTCAGCGGCCGTAACCTTCGACAACAAATACGCGACCCAGACCCAGGCCTATTCATCGGAGTTGCGCGGCGGTTTTGCGGCCGCCTGGGTGATTATCTCGGATGATCCGATTGAATTTCCCAGAGTCACCACCCCGGATATTCTGGTAGCTCAAGCCCAGGATTCCATAAACCGCTTTGGTGAGGTCGTAAAATCGGGGGGAATCTTGATTTACGACAACGATATGGTTCACGAGACCCCCCGGAACATCAAACACCAATTTCAGGTTCCGGCAAGCACAATTGCCCGTCACAAGCTGAATGCGCCCATGACAGCCAATATGGTTATACTGGGTTCCCTATGCAAGGTTACCGGGGTCGTCAGCCGCAAGGCTCTGGAACAGGCCATTGTTAAGGCGGTTCCCAAAGGCAAAGACGGCATCAATCTGGAGGCGTTTAATCTGGGTTTTGAAAATGTAAAAACACTGTAAATTCAGAATGTAAAGATAGTTTACCTAAGAAAAGACTTTGACGATTTAGTACAAATTCAAAAAAGAACGTCATTGCGAGCACCGCGAATCAATCTCGCTGTTTGAATAAGCTTTAACAATTTTTTTTAAAGAAACGGGAGTTATCAAGATGGGGTTAAAAACCAAAGCCGAATACCTCGAATCCATAGCGCAGATGAATCCCAGCGCCTACATGTTCGGTGAAAAAATAAACAGTGTCATCGACAACCCGCGTCTACGGGCCGGTATCGAAGCCACCGCCGCCACTTATGATCTGGCGCATATGGATGAATATCGCGATTTGATCGTCACCCAAAGTCCATTGATCAACGAACCGGTCAATCGCTTCACCCTGCCCCCCGGTTCCATCGAAGATCTGGTGGCGCGGGTCAAGATCAATCGCACCCTGGGCAACTGGGTCGGTACATGCCATCAGCGCTGTACCGGGCTTGACTGTCTTGCGGCGCTGTCGATTGTCACCTACGACATCGATCAAAAGCACCAGACGAATTATTTCGAGCGTTTCAAAGAATTTTTAAAGCATATTCAAAAAAATGACCTCACCTGCAACGCAGGTGTGACCGATGTCAAGGGTGACCGTTCGCTGGGTCCCCAAGATCAGGCGGACAAGGACATGTATATGCACGTCGTCGAACGTCGCGATGATGGCATCGTCGTAAGGGGTGCCAAGGCCCATCAGACCGGATCGCTCTCCTCGCATGAAATTATTGTTCTGCCTACCAGGGCCCTGAAAAAAGGTGACGAGGATTATGCGCTTGCCTTCGCCGTTCCCAATGATACCCCCGGAATTGTCCACGTGGTCGGTCGATCAAGCCTGGACACCAGAGAACTCGACGGCTGTGATATCGGAAACACCCGCTTTTCCAAATACTGTCCCACCGTAATCTTCGACGATGTCTTTGTCCCCTGGGAACGGGTATTTATGTGCGGTGAAGTCGAATTTGCGGTGGACATGGTGGTAAAATTCTCTTCTTATCACCGCCAGAGTCACGGCGGATGCAAATCCGGCAAGATAGACTGCATGACCGGAGCCGCCCTGACAATGATGGACTTTAACGGCACCGCTAAAGCCGGGCATCTAAAGCAGAAAGTTATCGACATGATTCACCGCGCCGAGACGCTTTATGGCTGCAGTCTTGCGGCTTCTTACGAAGGCAAGGTGCAACCTTCGGGAACGTATTTTATCGACACGGTATTGGCCAATGCCTCTAAAATTCATGAAGGCAGAGAGATGGCCGAAGCCACCCGGTTGATGGTGGACATCTGCGGGGGATTTGTGGCGGACCTCCCTTCCGACCGCGATATCCAAAATGCCGAAATAGGTCATTTGGTAAAAAAATATTTAAAAGGCAGAGACGACGTCCCGGTCGAAAACCGGATTAAAATGTTCAGATTTGTGGAAAAAATGGCCCTGGAAAGTGCCGATACCGTTTCCGACATTCACGGCGGTGGATCTCCGGAGGCGCACCGCGTAACGATTCTGCGCGAAAGCGATCTCGCGGCCAGAAAAAAAACCGCCAAACGATTGGCCGGAATTAAGGAGGATTAAGTACGAAGATGACTCCCGATCTTGCAGATTCCATAGAGATCAAAGGGCGCCATTTTAAGAACCGGGGGGTTTTGGCGCCCATGGTGCCGAATTGCGCCGGCAAGGACGGCGCGCTGACCGATGAATACACATCATTTTATCTGGCGCGAGCGCAAGTCGGCTATCTGATCCTGGGCGCCGCCTATGTTCATCCGCAAGGAAAGGGATTTGAACAACAGCTCGGTATTTACGCTGATAAACTTATTTCCGGTTTGACGGATCTCGTGCAAGCGCTGCAGCGCACTACTCGCGTGGGGATTCAGTTGAGCTTCAAAAGTGTGGGGCGGTTGCCCGAAACTTTTAAGCGGGATGAAATCAATACGATCCGGGAAGCTTTTGTGCAAGCGGCAGTGAGGGCCAAAAAATGCGGCTTCACGGCGGTTGAACTCCATGCCTGTCATGACTACTGGCTGAATTATTTTCTCTCCCCCCATTTCAATCATCGACAGGATCTTTATGGGGGCAGCCTAGAAAATCGATTCCGCCTGCTGAAAGAGGTGGTACAGTCGGTCCGTAGCCAACTCGGAGAGACGCTGCTTTTGGGGGTTCGGCTCAGCATGGATGAATTCGTCGCGGACGGATTGGCACTCGAGGAAACCGTGCAGGTCGGAAACTGGCTCGAACAGCTCGGTGTGGATTACCTCAGCGCCTCCGGAGGCATCGGTCAAACCCAGTATCGCATGAGTCCCCCCATGGAAATCCCCCGCGGATCTTTGCTGCATTTACCCCGCGCATTGAAACAGGCGCTTTCGATTCCGGTGATTGGGGTGGGGCGTTTGGATCGCCCCGAGATTTTTCGGCAAGCGATTGCCGACGGCTCTGCGGATTTGGCCGCAGTCGCCCGGGCGCTGATTGCCGATCCCGAATATGTAGTCAAGGTGATCGCAAAAAGGGATCAGGAGATCCGGCCCTGCGTTGCCTGCAATTATTGTCTCTTATGTCTGCACCGCAATGAGCCGGTACGCTGTGCAGTCAACCCCTACCTGGGACAGGATCTTTTAATCCTCTCACCCCTAACACATCCGCCAAAGGTGATCGTGGTCGGCGGGGGGCCGGCGGGTCTGTCGGCGGCAGCGACGGCGGCCGCCCGGGGCGCTCGCGTAAAACTGTTTGAAAAAGATAAGAATGTGGGGGGCGTCGTTAATCTGGGGAAAAAACCGCCCTTTAAAAACGTGCTGCAGGAATTTATCGATTACCTTGAAAAAATGGCCAGGGCGCACCACGTAGACATCCAAACCGGCGTTACCGCCACGGCGGATATCATCCGCAAAGAAGCACCGGATCATATCATTATCGCCACCGGCGCAACGAGTCTATGGCCCCGGATGAACGGTCTCGATACCCACGACCGGGTTCTTTCGGCCATGGAAGCATTCGCACTCGAGCAGACGCCTCCCGGAAAATATTTGATTGTCGGTGGCGGGGCCGGGGGGCTGGAGCTGGCCGAGTTTCTGGCAAGCGACGGGATAGACATTACCGTTATTGAGATGACGGATCAGATCGGCAGCGGGCTGCATGCCACGCGCCAGCACCTGTTGCTCGAACGGATTGAAGCCGCCGGTGTCAGGCTCCAAAAGCATACGCGCCTCGTCGCCATAGAGGGCAAAACGGTTAAAGTCGAAACCCCGAACGGGTCAAAAACCCTGGGACCGTTTGATTGTATTGTATTTGCCATTGGCTATCAAAGCAACACGCACCTGGCAGACGAAATCAAACCGGATCGACGCGTTACCGTCATCGGTGACGCCGTTCGGCCACGAAGCATTTTTGAAGCGATTCGAGAAGGGTTTGAGGCGGGCCTCAACCTATAACGCTAAACTCGACACACAACGGGGAAACGACGTAAAACCCCGCGCCAGGACAGGAGATGCACATCAATAAAAAAAACGACAACCTAAATCAGCTTGACCGCTTGAAAATTCTATTGCCCGGCGTGCCGGGCCGGAGCAACCGCGGATGGTTTGGGTACTGCAGCGTGGTTCTTTTTCCGCTCGGCCGTGAATGGGCCCTCTTTGATACGGGACACTACAGCGATCGCGCGCTGCTTTTGGAGGCGTTTAAAACGTTGCGAATCGATCCGGCCGCCATTCGGTTGGTCGTGCTTTCCCATCTTCATTTTGACCATGTTCTCAATCTGTCCCTGTTTAATAATGCCGCCGTCGTCGTCGCCCAATCAGAACTGGATTATGCCCAAAGTGTATCGGCGGGCAAGATTGAAGATCCATCCATACCGGACTTTTGGCCGGTTTTGCTCACCGAAAGGGATATCCGGGTGGTGGATGGATCGATGGAACTTGAAAAAGGGATCGAAGTTGTCAACCTCCCCGGGCATACACCCGGATGCTTGGCGATGTTTTATGAGGAAGTAACCCGCGTCGCCATATGCGGCGATGTCATCAAAAACGGTTGGGAGGCTTTAACCGGCGAGACCGGTTCCCCGGGCGTCGAGAACAACCGAATGGACCAAAACATCAAGCAGATCACAAACAGATCCGATGTGATCGTCCCGGGGCATGACCGCCCGTTTAGAATGCGGGATGACGGTTTGGTTTATTTGACGGACCGAACCTGGGAAATCTACGGCAACTTCTACCCGCGGCCTCGGAACGAAGTCCTTTTAAAAATGGAGATGAAACAAGGCTTTTATAAAACGGTTTGATTTGATGGTAAGGATAGAACCGTCTTGCCGTCCGTCATGGCCGAACGGATTGTGCGGATTATATGGACGGCGAAGACATTTTTTTAACCCACACAAAAAGCATGAAAGGAGAAGTTGGTTATGAGAACAAAGATGATCGTACTGGGAGTATTATTGGCTGTGATGTTGGCGATTCAGGTCCCCATCGCGAGTGCGGCGGAGTACACGCTCAAATTTGCCAATCCGGTCCCCAAAGGTCACTCGTGGGGTCGCGCGGCAGAGGTTTTCAGCAAAATGGTGACCGAAACTTCCAACGGAAGGGTCGAGGTCCAGGTCTTTCACTCCAGCGCTTTGGGAAAAATCCGTGAAGTCCTGGAAATGGCCAAGGTCGGAACGGTAGATTTTGTCCTATCCGGAACCGGACATGTAACCGGCCACGTGCCCGAATTGGGTATCACGGTTCTGCCGTATCTGTGGAAAGATACCGATACCATGTTCCAGGCCCTGGATGGACCATTCGGCCAGTATCTGGGGCAACGGCTTTCGGACAAGGGGTTTGAAATCATTGGTTGGTGGGATAACGGCTTCCGTCACGTCTCCAACAACGCCCGGCCCATTATGGCCGCTTCAGACATGAAAGGTCTAAAGATCCGCTGTCTGCCGGCCAAGGTGCATGTGGCCTTTTTCAAAGGCTTGGGCGCCTCCCCGACACCGATGGGGTGGAGCGAGCTTTATCAGGGCCTGCAGCAGGGCGTGGTCGATGCCCAGGAAAACCCGCCGGCCATGGTCTATCTCGGAAAACTGCATGAAGTTCAGAAATATTATTCCTTGACCAGCCATGTAAATGAGCCCGGCAATGTCCTGATGAGCAAGGTCTCTCTCAACCGGCTCCCGCCGGAACTTCAGCTGGCCGTTAAAATTGCGGCCCAGAAAGCAACGCTCTGGCAACGGGCCGCCAATGCCAAGGACAACCAGGCCGTCATGCAGAAACTGACCGACGCCGGGCTGAAAATCAACGAAGTGCCGCAAGCGACGCTTGCCGAATTCAGGACGGTCGCCCAAAGCGTCTATCCTGGTGTGGTCAAAAGTTTTGGCCCCAAGGGTAAAGAGCTTGTGGATATGGTTGTCTTTTTTAACAAATAAATGATTGACATAACCTTGGGCCTTTCCTTTCCACATCGGAAAGGCCCAAATATGTCGGAAAGCCATCCTGTAAAATGATCGCCATGTTTTATCGCATCCTCTCACGCGTGGTGGAAGGTTTAATTATTTTGGGCGCTTCGGTCATTTTGACCATTGTGACAATCGAAGTGGGATTGCGTTATATTTTCGGTCATTCCTTGATTTTTACCGAAGAACTCTCACGCTATTTGATGGTCTGGATTGTCTTTTTGGGAGCTGCCATCGCGATTAGAGATGGTTTCCACATCAAAATCAACGTATTCGTCATCCGTCTGAACACCAAAATGCGTCAGATAGTGCAAACGGTCGCGTTTGCGCTGACACTGGCCTTTCTGGTGATTATTACCATCGAAGGGATCAGAATTCTGCCGCGACAATTATATCAGATGTGTATTACCATCGACATCAGTCTGTTTTATTTTTATTTAGCCATTCCCACAGGCTCAATTTTGATGATTATTTTTCTTCTGCCATATATAAAAAAATTATTCAGCCAAAAACCCGCAGAAGATAATGAAAGGCGGGGGCCGGCATGCTGACGCTGTGTGTTGTCTTTGTGGTTACGATTTTACTGGGCGTTCCGGTGGCATTTTGCCTGGGCCTTGCCGGTGTGGCCTTTATTGTGGCCACCAAAGCCATGCCTTTAAACGTTCTGCCGACATTGATGTTCGGCGGCATAGACTCCTTTCCCCTGATGGCCATCCCCTTCTTCATCATGGCCGGTGATCTGATGAGTCGCAGTGGCGTTTTACCGCGTCTGGTGGACCTGGCCAACAGTCTGGTGGGGCATTTCAAAGGCGGCCTGGCATATGTCAATATAGTGGCCAGCATGTTTTTTGCAGGCGTAACGGGCGTGGCCGTGGCCGATACCGCGGCCGTGGGATCCATGCTGGTACCGGCCATGATAAGACAGGGTTACACGAAAACGTTTTCAGCCGTGGTGACCGCATCTTCTTCGATTATGGGCCCGATTATCCCACCCAGTGTCGCCATGTTGATCTATGCCTACGTTTATGGCGGGGGAATTTCGGTTGGCAGGCTTTTTTTGCTGGGTGCCGTCCCGGGCTGTCTGATCGGATTTGGAATGATGGGCCTGATATATGTAATGTCTTTTAAACAAAATTTTCCCGTCAGCGCGACCGGCTTTAGTCTCAAAACCGTAGCCAAGCGATCTTTGACCGCCATTCCGGGCCTCATGGTACCGGTTATCATTCTGGGAGGCATTATCGGCGGGGTTTTTACACCCACCGAAGCCGGCGCCGTGGCGGTAACCTATGCCATCCTAATCGGTGTCTTTCTGACGCGTAAGCTTAAATTAAGAGACATTGGCGCTTGTTTTCTGACAAGCTGCCGAACCAGCGCGGTCGTATTTCTTTTGCTGGCCACGGCCAAGGTCATATCATGGATACTCATCACCAACCAGGTTCCCCAGATGGCCGCCCAAGCTTTCTTGCAATATACCGATTCACCTCAGATCTTTTTGGTAATGGCGATTGTCTTTCTACTCCTGCTGGGGTTCGTGTTGGAAGCCGTGGCTACCATGATCATGCTGATACCCGTTTTCGGACCGGTCGCCCAGGCGTTTGGGGTCGAACCGCACCATTTCGGTTTGCTGGTCGTCATGACCGTCCAGGTAGCCCTGATCACACCGCCGGTGGCGCTGGGCCTCTTCATCGTCTGTCCGATTGCCGACTGCTCCATCGAGGAAGCGGCAAGAGACATCTGGCCCTTTCTGTTGCTCGTCTTCGGGGTCATTCTGCTGGTGGCCTTCTGGCCCGGCGTGACGGATTGGGTGCCGCGTCTTTTCGGGTTTTAGTTTTTAATATATTCGTAAAAGGAGGAAGTGATTATGTTACAGAAAAAAGAGTCTTATGAAGTCCCTTATGGGTACCGTGCCAAGATCGGTCTCGTTGTCGTGGGCCCCAACCTCAACCCGACGCCCGAGATTTGTCGCATGATCCCCGACTATGTGCAGGTTCGGGAAACGCGGATTCACATGGATCCGGTGGTCAATGTGGAAGAATGTTCCAAGTTGAGCAAACCGTTGGGCAGTGCGGCCAAGCTCCTGGCCGAAGGGCTTTCCTCGCCCATCATCGGAAACCGTTCCGCCATCGCCTTTGCCTGCACGGCCGGTTCGCTGGTTGGCGGGTCGGGGTGGGATAAAAAAGAGATTGCCATGATGGAGAACGCCACCGATGGATTTGCGTGTACCAGAGCCATCCCGGCGATGGAGTCTCAAAGTTCCGGGATCCCCTGTACAACTACCGCCACAGCGGCCGAAGAGGCCATGCGCTTTATGGGTTTTAAAAAAATCGTCATATCCGGTCCCTATATCGAGGAAATCAATGCCCGCTTCCGGCTTTTTTATGAAGATTCCGGATTCGAAGTCCTCAACGTCACCGGCCTTGGCATCGAAGACCTTTATGAAATGGGCGCCACCAAACCTTCTCAGGCCTATCAGGCAGCCATGGACGCGGTTGTGCCCGAAGCGGATGGAATCTTTATTACCTGCACCAACTTTAGATGCAGCGATGTCATCGAAGAAATCGAACGCGACTCGGGCAAGCCGGTGGTGACTTCGAATCAGGCCACGGCCTGGCATCTGATGAAGCTGCTGGGAATAAACGATGTGATCGAAGGCTATGGTCAACTTCTGCGAAAAACCCCACGGATATAGCCGTTACCGGGACTAAGCCTGCGCTCCCGGATTGGTCCTGAAAAGGAGTCGTAGCATGATTCAACGTATCGCGCTTTTGCATACCGTGGTCTTTTTGGCGGAAATGTTTCGTAAGCTGATCCAGGAAAACCTGCCCCAAACGGAAAATTTTCATGTCGTTGACGAACGCATCCTCCAGGAACTGTTGGAAGTGGGGCATATGACGCCCAAAGTTGTGCGGCGCATCGCCACTCATGCCCAGCTGGCCGAGGATGCCGGCGCTGACCTGATTCTTTTTACCTGTTCCTCCACGGCCCCGGCCGTAGATGCGATCCGGGGGCTGGTCGAGGTCCCCATCCTCAAAGTCGACCAACCGATGGCCGAGAAGGCGGTGCGCTTGGGAAAAACCATCGGTGTGGTGACGACTGCGAAGACGACATTGGGACCGAGCGTCAGTCTGATCGAAGCCACGGCGGCCAAGCAGGGCAAAAAGGTGCGAGTCCAGGCCGAATTGGAAACCCGGGCGTTTGAAGCCCGACTTGCGGGAGACATTGAAGCGCACGATCGCATCGTGAAGGGCACCGTCGCCACCCTTGCCCAAAATAACGCGGTGGTCGTCCTGGCGCAAGCGTCCATGGCGCACCTGGCCGACGAGCTGCAGAACAATCTTGATGTCCCCATTTTGGCCAGCCCCAAGATTTGCATGGAGGCCTTAAACCAAATGACAATACAACCGGTATGACCGTCAGCGAGAAAAACATGTCACATGTAAACGAGGCAACCCGGCTGCAAGAAATGTATTTTCAGCGCGGCTGGACGGACGGACTGCCCGTCATGCCACCCAGCCAGGATTCCGTCAATGCCATGCTGGCCACCGCCGGCCTGAAGGCGAACGACATGGTGGGGGCGATACCCGCCCGGCACGTTCAGATCAGCGCCGATAAGGTTGCCGTCAATGCGGTTTTGGCCGGCTGTCTTCCGGCGTATATGCCGGTGGTCGTGGCGGCCGTAAAGGGAATCTGTGACCCGGACTTCGGTTATCATGGTCCGGCAACCAGTACCGGCGGCGCGGCCATTGCGATGATAGTCAACGGGCCGATTGTAAAACAACTCGCTATCAATGCCACCGACAATGCCTTCGGACCGGGATTTCGACCCAACGCCACCATCGGCCGAAGCCTGCGCCTGCTGATGATGAACACCCTGGATACGCGGCCCGGCCGCTTGGACCGTTCCACCTTGGGAAACCCGGGCAAATATTCGCTATGCTTTGGTGAGGATGAGGATGGGAGTCCCTGGGAACCCCTGCATGTAGAAAGGGGGTTTAAACCTGGGGAAAACACGATGACGGTATTTGCCACCGAAGGCCCGCACCAGATTTATAACCAGCTTAGCGACGACCCGGAGACACTTTGCGTGACGATGGCCGATGCTATGGCCAACCTGGGATCCATGAATATCATCGGGCAACAGGATGTGGTGGTCGTGTTTGCCGGGGAGCATCAGGACGTCTTCCGCGAAAGAGACTGGTCAAAGGCGCAAGTGAAACAGTCCCTTTTCAGCCATGCGCACCGTTCCATCGCCGAAATCAAAAACGCCGGACGGATGCCGGGACCCGTGGCCGATGCCGACACGCACGAACGCCGCCATGTAGTGCGTAAGCCGGATGATATCGTCGTCATCAGTGCCGGTGCGCGGGCCGGTGCCTTTTCTGCTTGCTTGCCGGGTTGGGGTGGCTTTAACATGACGCGCTCGGTAACCACTCGTATCGCATTCGCTTAAACGACTAAAAGGAGGATTATGTCTGCTGAAATTTTTAATCCAACGCTTTCTCCCGTCAGGGAGAAGATTACCTTTGCCCCGCGTCCCCGCCATCTCGATGGATTGCGGATCGGAATTGTTGAGAATACGAAGCACAACTCGGATGTGCTTCTGCTCAAAATCGCCCAAAGGTTGAAAAAAAAATTTCAGATGGATATGGTGCAACTTCATCACAAAAAATCCGCAAGCGATTTTGTGAGCGATGACGCCATTTCAGATTTGAAACAAAAAGCCGATTTTGTTATAGCCGGGATCGGTGATTGAGGGTCCTGCAGCTCGGGCAGTGTGCTCGACTGTATCCTGCTTGAAAAGGCGGGGGTCCCCGCCATCGCCATTGTTACCGATGCTTTTGTCGAGACCGGCAAAGTGATGGCTGCAAACTGGGGCGTATCCGAGTTTGATTTTCTGGCTGTGCCGCATCCGGTGGCCAACCGCCGTGAGGCCGAACTGGATCAGCTGGCCGATGGTGTAATCGACGATGTCGTTCGACTGTTAACCGAGGGGCAGACGCGCTAAGCGCTGCATCAAGATGAGATAGGGCACACGAGCGGTGGTTCCGATGAAAAAAAATCTAAGAGGGGATTTCCAGAAGTTGATCGCGCGGATGGAAAATATGATCCTAACCGGCGTTTTTCAACCTCGCGAACCACTCGTGGAGCACAAGCTGGCCGACGATCTGGATGTCAGTCGCTTCTGGGTCCGGGATGCGTTCAAAATCCTCGAAACCAAAGGATTAATAAAGGTCATCCCTTACAAGGGCGCCGTGGTATGCGATCTGGATGAGCAGGAAATTGAAGATATTTTTGAAGTCCGCACCGAATTAGATGCGCTGGCAACCCGTAAGGCGGCTGAAAATGCTAAGAAGTCGGATGTTAATTTTTTGAAGCGAATGTCCAAACAGTTTGAAGAAAGCGTTCGCCGCAGTGATTTCAGCCAGATGATTTCCACCAACGAGATTTTTCACGATCACATTTATGAGCTTTGCCAGAATCAGACGCTCGTTGAAATGATCAATCAACTCAAAGTCAGAGGCCACATATTACGTTATCATGCCTGGTCTTCATCAGATATTATCCAGCTTATACAAAAGGATCATCAATTGTTTATCAAGGCGTTGGAGAATAAAAACTTAGAGCTGTTAGATGAACTCGCCCGGCGACATATAAGCTACTCCAAAGATTCCTATCTGTTGCAGCTGAGAACCAAAAAGGCCAACTTCTCAACCCTCAATGAATCATAGCGCCGATCTGCTATCATGTTACCCTTTTACGTGGAGAAAATGATATGGATTTCCCTTTATTTTATCGTATTCAACAAGATTTTGATGCCACCGCGATTGAGGATATCGAAGGATCTGTCCGTCAGCAATTCGGGCAGGTGGATTTTGGTTCCAGCATTAAAAAGGGGCAAAGCGTGGCCGTGGCGGTCGGTTCGCGGGGGATCAACAACCTGCCGGCGCTGGTGAGAGCGGTAGTCAAGTCGTTAAAGGCCCTGGGCCTGAAACCATTTATCATTCCGGCCATGGGATCACACGGCGGTGCCACAGCCGAAGGCCAGGCCCGGATTCTGGAGGATATGCACGTCTCAGAAGATTCGGCCGGTGCGCCCATTATTTCCAGCATGGAGGTGGTTTCCCTGGGTAATGTCGAAAACGGGGCGGAAGTCTTTTGCGCCCGCGACGCTTTTGAAGCCGATCATGTGGTGGTCATCAACCGGGTCAAACCCCATACCGCTTTTAGGGGGGAAGTCGAATCGGGATTATGCAAAATACTGGCCGTGGGATTGGGAAAACAGAAGGGCGCCTCCCTGACTCACAAATTCGGTCTGGGTCGTGTGATTGTACCGGCCGCCCAACGAATTTTAGAGAAAATTCCCGTCCTTTGCGGCATCGCCGTGGTTGAGAATCCCCTGGATCAAATTCATACCATCCAATTGGCACTCCCGGAATCGTTTATTGCGACCGATCGCCGGCTTTTGAAGCTGGCCTGGCAGATGTTCCCCCGCATCCCCCTGGAGGACCTGGATATCCTTATCGTGGATGAAATGGGAAAAAACATTAGCGGTGCCGGTATGGATCCCAATATTGTCGGCGCATGGCGCCGGGAAGGGGGGCCAAGAACGCCTGATTATCGAACCCTGATCGTATTGGATCTGACCGATGAGTCTCACGGCAACGCCGTCGGCATCGGTTTGGCCGATTTGACCACCCAACACGTGATGCAGAAGGTCGATCTGAATGCCACTTACATGAATGCCATCACAGCGGGGATACTTCGCAGTTCGCTTATGCCGATACCCCTTGAAAATGATCGCGTTGTATTGGAAACGGCACTTAATCTTTTAGCGGATCCCCGACGCGTCAGAATGGTGCGCATTGTGAACACGTTGATGGTCCAGAATTTATGGGTAACAGAGCCCTGTCTGCCTGAGCTTCGGGAAAAAGAAAATCTGATTGTGGATGATCAACCTTTCAGCGTGGAATTCGACGACCAAGGTAGACTTAGACCTTTTAAAACTGTCCATCCATAAATGGTCTTTTTCGCGTTGTACAGCGTTCTCCGCGGGATGCCGAAGGACTTTGTCCCTCATAGGTGCCGGGTGCGACGTACACTGAGTACGCCTCACCGCAAACCCTTGTGCGGCCTTGTCCAACGCAAAAAATCGGCATTTCTGAATTGGACATTTTAGATTGCCATTACTTAACTGTTGACCCTTGCAACCTTGAACCCCTGAACCATTGAACCGGAGAACGGATACTTATGGATTATCTAGATATAAAAAAGACCTATCGCAGCAGGAATGTCGTGGCTGGAGCCCAGAGATCCGGGCAGCGTGCCCTTTTAAGATCTTTGGGTCTTTCTGAAAAGGATTTTAGCCGGCCCTTTGTGGGGGTGGTCAATTCCTGGAACGAAATGCATCCCGGGCATATCCATCTTAAAGGACTGGCAGCGAAAATAAAAGCAGGAATCACCCACTCCGGGGGTATCCCCTTTGAATTCAACACCATCTCGATTTGTGATGGTATCACCCAGGGCCACACCGGAATGCGCTATGTTTTGCCCAGCCGTGATCTGATTGCCGATTCCATCGAATTAATGGCCGAAGCGCAACAGCTCGACGGGCTTGTATTTGTGGCTTCCTGCGACAAAATCGAACCGGCCATGCTCATGGCCATGGCGCGCCTGAACCTCCCGTCTATCATGCTAACCGGCGGCCCGATGATGCCGGGCAATTTTCGTGATCGCACCATAGCATTGCCGGACATGCGCGAAGCGGTCGGAAAATGGGTCCGGGGCGAATACTCGGATGACGACATTATCGAGTTTGAATCGTGCGTCTGTCCCGGTCCGGGTTCTTGTGCCATGTTGGGAACGGCCAACACCATGGCCTGTGTCGCCGAGATTTTGGGCGTAACTGTGCCCGGATGTGCCACCACCCATGCCACCGATAAACGCAAAAAAGAAATGGCGCACCAAAGCGGGGTCGAGATTGTGCGCCTTATCGAAAGTGATATACGGCCCCGGGATGTCGTCACATTCGAATCTTTGGAAAATGCCGTCACGCTTTGCGCGGCCCTGGGAGGATCTACCAACGCCCTCATTCATTTGCCGGCCATTGCGGCAGAATTGGGATACACCTTAAAACCCGACGACTTTGATCGCATCAGCCGCAAAACGCCGCATATCACGGCCTTAAAACCTGCGGGGCCGCATGTTCTGTATGACCTGGATCGGGCCGGCGGTGTGCCGGCGGTAACAAATCGAATCCTGCCCCTGCTCCATAAAGAGGCCAGGAATATTCTCGGGCAGACGATTACTGAAATCGCTGAAGCGGCACTTGTACAAGACGAAAACGTGATCAAAAGCCTGCAGGATCCGGTCCATCCCCAGGGAAGCTATGCTATTTTGAAGGGCAACCTTGCGCCCGAGGGCGCCTGCATTAAACAGACCGGAGTTGATCCCGCCATGTTGTCCCATACCGGATCGGCAAGCGTATTTGACAGTGAGGAAGCGGCCGTTGAAGCGATTTATGCCGGCCGCATCAAACCCGGAGATGTTGTCGTGATCCGTTATGAAGGCCCCCGGGGTGGCCCGGGAATGCGTGAGATGTTAACTGCCACGGCAGCCTTGGTTGGCATGGGGTTGGGGAAAAGCACCGCCCTTATCACCGACGGACGCTTTTCCGGCTCCACGCGCGGACCGTGTATCGGGCATATTGCACCCGAAGCCGACACTGGCGGCCTTTTGGCCTATGTAGAAGACGGAGATCGCATTGAAATCGACATCCCCGGCCGTCGCCTCTCTTTGGCCGTCGATCCGGATGAGCTTGCGCAGCGAAAAAAAAATACGACGATCAAGAAGAAGAAATTAAAAGGGATCTTGAAGCGTTACTATCATCAGGTGGGGAGTGTGGCTGAAGGTGCACGTTTGATGGCGTCGTAAAAAGTCCCATCTACTGCGTTGTAGTATTTTTTCAGACACTCGGCATACTACATGTATAGCCTCATTCCTGAAAAAATACGACGCCTTTTTATCCCGCCGTGGTTTGGCGGGGGCATATGAACCTTTTTACTTAGCCATCTATAATTAAATTCGTAGTTTTTACAATTTAGTATGAACATTTTTTTAGAGGGCCGTTTTATGAACCGCAGCATTGACTTTGAAAATTTACGCGATTTTTGCCGCAAGGCCTACGAAGCGACCGGTGTTCCCTCAGATGAGGCGTTTATCGTGGCCGATCTCCTTGCACGGGCCGATTTGCGGGGGGTGGAGAGCCACGGCGTTACCCGGCTTCCTATTTACATCCTGAGGTTGCAGAAAAAATACGTACGCGCCAAATGCCGTTTGACCACCGTGCGGGAAAAAGGTCCGACGCTTTTTCTGGAAGCGCACGGTTCCATGGGGCACCTGGTCAGTTTCAAATCGATGCACCTGGCGATTGAAAAAGCGCGCGAATTTGGATTGGGCTGGGTGTCAGTCAAAGACAGCGGCCATTTCGGGGTTGCGGGCCTCCTTCCGCTGCTGGCAGCAGAGCAGGACCTGGTGGGTTATATCTGCTCCAACTCGGCGCCGATGATGGCGCCCTTTGGCGGTCGCGAACGCATCCTGGGGAACAATCCGCTGGCGTATGCATTTCCGGCGCATGAGTTCCCCCCGCTAGTGGTTGACTTCTCATGTTCGGTCGTCTCATCCGGGCGTTTGATTCTGAGCCGCAAAAGAAATGAAAGCATTCCCCTGGGCTGGGCCTATGATCCGGAGGGTGTACCGACGACCGATCCTTATGACGGCTACGAAGGCGGCGGCTCATTGACACCCATGGGAGAACATAAAGGGTATGGTCTTGGTTTGGCTCACGAAATTCTTACCGCTCTTTTAACCGGCGGCAAATGGACCCGGGATATCCGAAGCCTGTATCAGGAAGAACCTTCGGGGATTCAGGGTACCTGCCATTCCTTCATGGCTCTGGATCCGGATTGCTTTGTCGGCCGTGAAGAACTAAAGCGGTCGATTGATGATTATATTATCAGTATCAAGGAAAGTGCCAAAGCCAAAAACACGGAAAAGATATGGGTACCGGGCGAACGCTCCCACGCTATTGCAGCCGGGCGTTTGCAGGAAGGGATCCCCGTAGCTGAAAATACCGCCCGGGAACTGGATGAGCTCGCTCGCTCGCTTGGGCTCTCAGTTCAATGGCAGGAGGCATAACCGTTCCAGTTCATTCTTTCTGATAAACGATTTTGCCGTCGATGATTGTCATATCAACCTTGACGTCTTTGATCTCGTCATCCGGTATCGTCAGGATATCACGGTCCAAAACAATCAGATCGGCCGTCTTCCCCGGTTCAATTGATCCTTTGTGATCTTCTTCAAACACCGTATAGGCCGCATTGGTGGTATAAAACCGCAGTGCTTCGGCCACCGAAACGGCTTCCTCCGGCACCAGCTGATCCCCTTTGAAGGTTCTGCGTGTCACGGCACACCAAATACTGAAGAAAGGATTTATCGAAAACGGTGCCGCCCCAAGCGTGTCCGAGGAATTGACCACGTTCAAACCCGTATCCAGCATGGATCGTAACGGCCACGACTGTGCCATCCGATCTGCTCCCAGAAAGTGTTCGATAAAGTCGCCTTTTTCGAATATCCATTCGCACTGGACCACGGGCATGATGTTCAGGTTTTTGGCCCGCTGAATGCGTTGCGGAGATGTCATCAAATTACCGAGATGTTCAATCCGGTGCCGGTGGTCTTTGGGATTGGTCTGCAGGGCGTGCTCGATTGCATCAAGGGCCCAATCCTGAGCTTTGTCCCCGATGGCGTGCAGACAAACCTGGAGACCGGCATTATGCGCTTTTAAGACCAGGCTATTTAACTGGGATTGATCTTCAAAGAGCAGATTACCGCAGAAATCGGGCACGGGCACATTCAAATAAGGCGCGTAAGTGGCTGCCGAAAGGCCCATCAGGGCCCCGTCTATTTTTATTTTTACGCCACCGATTTTAAGAAATTCACTCCCCAATCCCGGTCGAATTCCAAGCGTAACCATGCTGTTGATCATCGGATAAGGCCCAAGGACACGGTCCATGGGCATGATTTGAATCCGCAGCGGCAGCGCCTTGCTTCTGTTCAGCTCATGATAAACGCTGAACTCACCGGCATCGGCAAAAGAACAAACCGTTGTCAGGCCTTGTTGAACCCAGTACCGGCGGGCAATCGCCTCTATGGCTTCCCTCCTCTGGGCCTGAGTGAAATGGGGTATCGGCAAAAGTTTGTTGCACTCCCTCAGGATGCCGGTGGCTTCTCCGGTTGCCGCATGACGCTCGATTTTTCCTTCCGGCGGATCAGGGGTATTTTTGGTAACCTTGGCTGCTTTCAGGGCACACGTGTTGACGATTTGGGTATGGTGGCTGGCGAAGATGCAGACCGGATTTTTGGGGGCCACCCCATCCAGCTCCTCTTTGGTGGGGAATCTCTTTTCTTTAAGCTTCAAATCGGCAAAGATGCTCATGTTGGGGATAATCCATTCACCTTCAGGCGTCTCCCCTACCCTCGCCTGAATACGCTCCAAAATATCCTCCACCGATCGATTGGGGGGACAACGTCCATCCACATTATAATGCAAACTCAACGCCGCCGGTCCGAGGTGCGTGTGCGAATCGATAAATCCCGGCAGCAGGGTTCTGCCCGCCAGGTCGAGGTGTCGGGTCGTTGGCTTGGCGAATTTTCGAATCTTTTCATCCGGACCTGTTGCGAGAATGCGGCTATTTTTTATGGCCACAGCCGCTGTAATCGTCTCGCTTGAATCGAGGGTGACGATTTTGCCGTTGAACAGGATTAAATCCGGAGTATCGCTGATTTTCATTCAGAAACGCCTTTTTCAATTGGTGTTCGTGTTTGTGGCTCTTGAGATTCCGGTATCAGGAGCCTTTCCTCACATCATTGAGGATTTCGTTTATCTCATCATGATAGGATTCGGGTGCAGCGACATATCCCCATCCCTTTTGAGCCTGAAACAGTCCGTCTAAGGCCGTATCGTAGTACGATCTCATCATATGGGGGATATTTTGTTCGGAGAGGATCGAATCGAGCACCTGCGCTTCGATCGCATTTTCTAAAACGGCTGCTTTGACGTAATCTTCCATGATTTTCCTTTTTGATTGACTTGGTTTTATCCCTGTAGGAGTTCAGTGCTTTTCAGGATAAAGCTTTTTTTCATTTCTGTAAACTGCTATTGATGTCTGATTCATTTTTTACTGAACCTAATTTGAGTGATGAAACATTATACAATCATATGGGATTTTGATGGAACGATTCTTCCGGCGGATCCTTACGACAGCGAACAGTCCTTGTTGCATCATCTTTTGGAAAACGCCGAAGAAAAAATTTCTGGCTCTAAACGGATCGTTGCCAAAATAGCGATCCTGGCCGATCGCAAAGAATGGATCGGTCAAGCCTTTAAAAGATATTATGTTTGGATCTTGAAAGGAACACCCGCTGCGGCCTTGGATCGGGTATCACGTCAACTGGCCGTCAAAATCTCCCCAACCGACCGAAAAGCACTGCAAGATTTGCATGAGATGGGACACCGATTGCTGCTTGTCAGTTGCGGCACATTAGATCTTAGCGAACGGATTTTAAAGCACGCCGGCCTGGGAGATATCTTTGATTCGATTTGCGGCAACCGCTTTCAATGGCACCAGGACCGCATTGTGGGGATGGACCTACAGCTCTTAGGGCCGAATGACAAATTGAATGCAGTCGTGCGAACGGGTATTACCGCCGAAACAGCCATTGCCGTCGGCGATGGGTATACCGATCTTCCGCTTTTGGATTGGGTCAACATACCAATTCTATTGGATCGAAGCGGGTTAAAGCAAAAAAAGCTCAGACATAAGAATTACCGTATTGTCTCATCGATTCACGAAGTGGTAGAGATGATAAAAAAGAGACTGGATACTGAAGTGTTTTGAGCCCGGCCTTACCCTGCAACCAGTACCTATAAAATGACTCTACAAATATTTCCGAATCTATCGTATGGTCGCAACTATGAAAGGTAAAACACGATTCATGATGCTCGATTGCCTGCGGGGGCTGGGTATCGTGTTGATGATCATTTTCCATTTTACCTATGATCTGCATTTTTTCAAGATCGTCGATGTCCCCTTCATCAGTCATTTCTTGTGGCAAAATTTTGCCCGGTTCATCGCCTCTCTCTTCCTGGTTTGCGCGGGAATCAGCCTTGCGCTGGTCCATAAAAAAGGAATCCAATGGGGTCATTTAAAAAAACGGTTTCTCAGGATCGGCGCCTGGGCCCTTGTCATCACAATAGTAACCTATTATTACATGCCCAAAAATTTTATCTTTTTCGGTATTCTGCACTGCATTGCCGTCTCGAGCATTTTGGGTGTCTTCTTCGTCAAAAGACCCGGAATCTGTCTGCTTCTTAGCCTGCTCCTCGTCATTCCGAATATGATCTTCCAACCCACATTCATTCCTATCGTAAAATGGTTTGGCGTGGTATCGGCCGACTATATCCCGCTGTACCCCTGGTTCGGGCTTGTCCTTCTAGGCATTTATTTTGAATCGATCCAGATTCATCGGCTCCCCTTAAAACGCAACCGTTTCACCAAATCCTTTCAATTCCTGGGGAAACATTCACTCAAAATCTACCTCCTGCATCAACCCATACTTTTTGGCATCCTCAACAGCCTGCTATACATTCAGCGCCTAAATTGATAAAACGGTCGATAAAGCGGGTCTCCGACAAGGATCATTTTCCAGGACCAAAACGGCGCGCTGACCCGATAACATTCCGCCAGGGTTAAATATCCACCAAATTTCTTTTTCTGCTAGCCTATTGTGTTTTGGCCTTCGGGGGCTTGGCAAAAAAGATGGCGCCTATGGCCAAAAGACTGGTAGCAGCGAAGATGGTGAATGCCATATGGTAGCTTTGCGTCGTGTCGTAAATAATGCCTGCAACCGTTGGTCCGAAAGCGGCACCGAGCATGGAGAACAACATAGCTGAACCGGCCACGGTACCGAAAGAGACAAGGCCGAAACATTCTCCGAGGATGAGCGAATTCATCATGATGATCGATCCCATGGTCAGACCAAAGGCAAACGTACAAAGGTATAAAACGACAACGTGGCTTGAATAGGCGAGTGTAAACACCGCCGCGGCTTGAATCAGAAAACAGACCATCGTCACAGCCCGCTTGTTGCTACGATCCACAAATGTTCCCAGAAATAGACGACCCGCGATGCTGGCGCTGGCCGTAATACTAACCGCTGTTGCAGCGCCCGAGATTCCTAGAAATTGACTTAAAAACGACACCTGGTGAATCAGAAACGCCATTTGCCCGGATAGGGCCAGTATAAATGCGATGACGATGGCCCAAAAAGACAGCGTGCCCATTGCTTGTTTGCGGGTCCATTCCCGCATTTGACCGGCGTAGAATGATGGAGATTCTTCTCCCTTTGAAAAATCACTGGGCGACTTCCCATCCGGAAACTGGTTTAGATCCGCAGGACGTTGTTTGATAAAGAAAAGGGCGATGGGCGTGATCACCACCCAGTAGATGAGACCCAGTAAAGGCAGCGCAATTTTGAGCCCCCAATGCGAAATGAGATAAACCGCAAAGGGGACCAAAATTACGCCACCCAAACTTAGACCGGTGTTGGTCAGGCTCATCGCGAACCCTCGTTTGCGAATGAACCAGTTTGTAATCAGGGTATTGACCGGAACCAGTGATGTGCCGCACCAGCCGATGGCCATCAATAAGTAGACTGCATAAAGCTGCCAAACCGTACTGATAAAGCCCAGGAGCAGTAAACTGGCGCCGGTGACCAAAGCGCCGAGCAAAAGAACCGGTTTGGGGCCGTATTTGTCAATATATCGCCCAACAAACATCCCTGCGATTCCGGAAGTCATAAAATATAGCGTAACCGCCGATGATATGATCCCTTTGGACCATCCATGCGCAGACCTGAGCGGATCTAAAATCACCCCATGACCGTAAAAACCGATCCCGGATGAGACACACAATATGGCGGTTCCTGACAGGACGATCCACCAGCCGTAGAAAGGCTGATTTATCTTCTGGGGCGGGTTGTTGCCTTGAGAGTTTTCCGGTAGCGGAACGGTTAAATCGGGCATAGGGTCTTTCGAGAAAAATACCTAAAACAGGAACTAGCCTTGCTTCAAGGCTATGACCAGGGAGTTAATTTTCTGTCGCGCATCATTGAATACCCCTGCCAGATTTAAAGAATGATTAGCAAAAATACTTTGCGGATTCCCGTTGGTAACGACCAATGGTTCAAAGTGACATCTCCCTAAATCTTCCAATATCTTATCTACTAGATTGAGCGAGTTTTTATCGACCAGGACATCCATAAAATCCATGCGTATGGCCTGAAAAGACGCCTGCAGGGCATAAGCCACCCCTTGGGCATAATAAAAATTGTCATCTATTTTGCGCCATGGAATATTGATGTCAACCACATCCGGTTTTGCGGCGGCTCCTTTGGCCGATCCTTCTAGCGAGAGGGTTTTTTGTATGTCCCGCGGGGCATTGATAAGCCTTGTATTTGCGCCCCCCATCAAAGAAACGTATTGGTCTAGAAGTTGTACTAGATTGTCGGCCCGAGGATAGAAATTGGACTTGCCCTGTTGCATGTTTTGGGAAAAAAGTCTCAGATTGTTATCTCCGATTTTCCATTTGCTTTCGGCCGAGGGAAACCACCACTTATAAGGATCATTTGATAACGATGTGAACGCCTCCTCGGCAAATGAATCCAGCCTATCAGTGGTCCGCATCCGTGAAAGATTGTCCCTTAAAACCCTGACATTATATCGAACAACCTCGAGTTCACCGATCTGGAAATTAGGCAAATTGTCGAGAAGAACGGTCGGCCAGAATATGTCATTGGGTATCCAGTTTTCGTGCATTTTCTTTATAAGCAACTGATTTACCCTTATAAATTGAGCGCCTTTAATGCTCATGGCCCCTTTTTTAAGCGTAATAAGCTCCGGTTTTCTGGAATTGACAGCCATCACGAAAACCACCCAAAGAATAATGATCCCCAGGGCAATGGCTACAAAAGGGAGATAATTTCTTTTATCTCCACCGCCAACAGTCGTTTCTTGATTGTCATCCGACATATGATAATGGTCTCCTTGGTTTTTTGTTGTACAACACGTATCACACATTATATGAGGGGTCAAATTTGATGGCGTCGTAAAAAGTCCCATCTATAATTGAATGGGCGACTTTTTACGCGATCATCAAATTTGGTGAAAAAAACATCTCCCCCTTTATTATAGTTTCTGTTTCAAATACCAACGTTTCACCATAACCCCTCATGTTATCTTATCTCATTTGACATTACCCTACTTTCTTTGCTAAAATTATAATAATATCAATAATATTTAAACTCAACTGATCTGAAAACGACGTATTTCCCTCAACCATTTATTGAACCGCAATAGCGAAGTTTTTTCGATTAAAGACAAAAAATAATGACAATCACTAAATTCAAAATAAAAGAGTTAATCCAAGACCGTCTTAATTTGACCGGAAAACAATCCGATAAAATCGTTGAAACATTTTTAGAAATCATCAAAACAACGCTGGTCTCCGGAGAAGATGTCATGATCAGTGGTTTTGGAAGATTTTCCCTCAAACAGAAACGGGAACGCAGGGGTAGAAATCCAAACACAGGTGAAAGCATAATTTTAGCGCCTAGGAGAGTCGTTACATTCAAATGTTCTTCCCTGTTGCGGGAAAAGTTGACCAGAAGGTCTGAGCCAAGATCGACAGTCGATCAATATTTCAGTGTGGAATTATTAATTCCCAATTTGGCTCCGATTGCCTATCAGTTCAAAATAAGAAATATTTCGTCATCAGGTATGGGTTTTTTGGTGAAAGAAGACTCTGATTTGGTACAACACCTAAAGGTGGGTGATGTAATAAAAATGAAATACAATCCAGTGGAATCATCCGAGCAACCAAAACACTTAAAAACAGAGATCAAACATATCACCAAAGATGAGCATGGACGGTTTAAGGGACATTATTTGGTTGGATTGGCAGTTTTGACTGAGTAGTAAATTGCCAACGGGGTGTGGAACTATTTTGTCTTTCCTGCGACCACCGATCCGGGCACTTTTTATAGAGAGAATCCATTAAGTGTAAAGGGAACAGCGATTATGAAGCCGGGACAGTATCGCGGCGCCTATATGATCGGCAGGCATCGCGGGTGCGAGCCAGGTTCGGAAACTCATTTACATTCACGTTACTCGAGGAACAGGATATCGTGTGGGGTTGAATGCTGCGAGCGGCATGCCGCCCATACCGAATTTTACTACCCAACTATAAGGCAGAATTCGTTCCCGCCCGGATCGGCAAACACCGTCCATTTGAATCTTTTGAGTTCATGCCTCTCAAGCACGCTGCCTCCGAGTTCGAGCACGCGTGCTTCGGCCTCGGCAAGGTCTTTAACACCGAGATCGAGGTGAAGTCTGTTCCGCTCGGTCTCTTTCTCCTCAGGAACTTTCTGAAACGTAAGATTGACACCATTCGGATCTTGGGGTTTCAACCACACGAATTCTTGGAACCTAGATAGCTCCTCGACGCCAAGCAGCGCCTTCCAGAAAGAGATGAGCGGTTCAAGATCAGTGCCATTGATTACGACCGAGTTGAGTTTCGCTGTCACTTGCATCATTACCTCCTCGTCTGACGGTTCAAAAAATAATAATATGGGGAAAATCAATTAATCGTGGGCATGCTTCATATTTTCCGATGATTTCTAACAGTATGCTTCCCCCAAATTCATCTCTCTATGATAATAATCATAATCATGCCCCGGTAAAAATTGGCCGCCCAATAGGGCCTGCAAGGTCTTGAATCGCTTAATTGAATATTCAGCAAGCACGGGGTTCCAAACATTCCCGGGAGGGTGCGTGTCTTTTATATTCTGCATGAGGTATACGGAATCAGATCCCAACAGATAATACCCGCTTTCCGGGAGCTCGATGATCAAACCCTGCAGACCGGGGGTGTGTCCGTTGGCCAGCATCACCGTGAGACCCGGAATATTGCATCATCCCGGTGTCGTATAAAAAACTGCCGCCGTTCAGAATATACATCTTTTTTACTTTAGTCTTTTCTTTCATGTAAAGTTTCTCCGAAAAAGAGGAAACATCAACTGTCCTTTTACGCTCTTAAGACTTTTGAAGATATGACTGAACCAGAAATAGCATTCTTCTTTTCAGATTGGATTTATATATTGATGATTCTGTACGATCAACCGAAATTTCAAGGCAACTGATTTAAACTCCCCGCAGAATGAGAATGTCAAAAAATTTTACCGTGTGGCACAGCCCTGTCGGGAAATTTGACGCTCGGGAGATCGCTTGCGTCATAAAATGCCACAATCCGAATCCTTTCCTTTCAACTTTCCTTGATCTAACCTGCTAGAATTTAATCATTTTATTATTTTGTTGGTTTACGGTTAATTCTTGCACGCTTCTTGCATAAATTAATAATTCGAAAATCGACTAAATTTTTTACACATAAAACCGATATAAAGATAAGGACAAAAGATTTCTGAGGTGTGCGTGCATCTTTTTTCGTCGGGCAACAATTATTATAAAAATAAAGAAGCCATTAAACAGAGTTTGCACCGAGAAAAAATAACGGCATTCATGGAAGTCATTCTACTCAAAGAAACCCCGGTTGAAAAAAAATTATTGAAAGAGGAACAACATGCGCGCATTGAAACTGAATACTAAAATAACGCTCGGTGCCGTGGTGCTGAGCATTTTTATTGTTCTGATGGTCTCTTTGGCTATTACCTATGTCGTCAATGCACAAAATAAGGCCGCGTCCCAAGACCTGCTCGAAAAATCGTTCCGGGTGATCGTCGATGACATTACCCGGATACGGGAGAAGCTGTTTGCCGCCACCGAACAACTGGCGGCCATGCACAAATGGAAAACGAGTATATCTTTTCTTAAGGACTACAAATCAGAGATCGACAGCGACATGACCGATGATACTTTGCAAAGCCTTGCCGAGACGACATATAATATCGGGAAAGCATCGGAGGCCAGGGAAATTGCCGTGTATGATCTGGACGGTGATTTAATTACGTTTGCCATTTTTAATGCCAACGAAGTCAACTACGGTTATGCCCAGGGATTTCCGAAACCGATCTTCAAGGTCAGATCCCTCAAGGCCGGTGAAGCGTCTGCAAATAAGCAATATCGAAAAGTGACAGATTATAAACTGATCGCCCCGAACTTCGGGCAGGCGATTCCCGATCAAAAAGCAACCCATTTCAAGCAAATTGAAACCTCTATGTGTGTAACGGCTTCCATACCGATTAGCGGTGAGGTTTATAACGCCGAAACAGAAAAATTGGAATCAAAGCAGTTGGGATTCGCCATCGCAGTACGCAAACTCGATCAGCAGATCGTCGACCGATTGTCTAAATTAACCGGAACACAGATAAACGTTTTTCGTGGAAAGCATTTGGCGAGCGGAGCACTGGACCAGTATAAAACCCTGCCTGCAGAAACATTGGCTCTATTTAAGAAAAAAGTTTCCTTTGCATCAAACAGACTCCTTATGAACGAGATAACGGTGGACGGGGTTGATTTTTATCAAGGCATTTTATCGTTGTGGTCGCAAAATGCGTTGGTGGGGGCGGTTGCCGCCTTATACTCAAAGGCCGAAGTCGATGCGCAAACATTTAAAATGATGAAAGTTTTGGGACTGGTGGCCTTGGGGTGCCTCGTGCTGATTATTCCGCTATCGATTTTGATTGCCAATAAATTCGCCAGGCCGATACACCGTTTTATTAACAATTTGAACACGGGGGCGGAGAGCGTCGCCTCGGCATCCGGCCACGTGAACTCGAACAGTCAGTCATTGGCGGACGGGGCATCGACGCAGGCAGCTTCCATTGAAGAGACGTCCTCGGCATTGGAGGAGATATCATCACAAACAAAGCAGAACTCGCAGCATGGGCTCGAAGCTGATCGATTGATGCGTGAAGCCCAAAACGTCGTAGGAGAAGCCAACACGTCTATGGGGGGTCTGACGCGCTCAATGGGCGAGATATCCAAGGCCAGCGATGAAACCGCCAAAATCGTCAAGACCATCGATGAGATTGCTTTTCAAACCAATCTGTTGGCCTTAAATGCGGCCGTCGAGGCGGCCCGGGCCGGCGAGGCGGGTGCCGGTTTTGCAGTGGTCGCAGATGAAGTTCGGAATTTAGCTCAGCGGGCGGGAGAGGCGGCCCGAAACACCTCGGAGTTGATTGCTGAAACGACCCGGAAGGTCAAATCCGGATCAGGATTAGTGGGCAAAACCAACGAGGCATTTTCGGCGGTGACGGAGATTTCTTCCAAGGTGGCCGAATTGGTAGCTGGAATCGCTTCGGCTTCCAATGAACAAACAGAAGGGATAGAGCACGTAAACCAGGCGATTATTGAAATGGATAAGGTGGTGCAGCAAAACGCGGCCAATGCTGAAGAATCGGCCGCAGCCGCACAAGAAATGAGTGCTCAGGCTGAAAAAATGAGGGTGATCGTCGGTGACATGTCCGAGATGGTCGAGGGCAAACAAAATGTCGATCACGTTGAGCAGCGAGGGGTCGAAAGCGAGGACCCGGGTGTAGAAACTATTCAAAGATTGCCGTCATGAGGATAATGTTATGCAACGTCTGAAAAATACAAAACTTGGAACACGTATGTTTTTAGGTGTCTGCCTAATGCTTATTATTGGTGCCGCATTGGGTTTGGCAGGATGGGTAAGTCTACAGAAAATAGAAGAAAATGTCAGGATCGCCAAGTACGCCGATACGGTTTCGAGGCTTTCCCTTCAGACCCATCGTTTAATCAGCGAATTTATCCTTGAAAAAAATGATAGCCAGGGTCTGGCGACAAACGAGGAAATTTCGGCTGAATTTAAAGCAATTTTTAATTATATGAGGAGAAGTCTGTGGGAAAAGCAAGATCATACCCGTTTAAATCAGATGGAAAAGCATAGTCAGGACCTTAAACAGTATTTTCAAAACTATGTGGCTCTCGATCAGGAAGATCGAATGTTGCAGAAAAAATGGGAGACGGAGACCGACAAGATTACAGCCTCAATGGACGAGGTCATGCAGAGCATCATTACGCCGGCTTTGGCACAGGCCAAAAAAAACCAAGATTATCTTAACATGCAGGAATGGGGCGAAATCGACAACGCCGCGAAAAAATTCGTCATACAGCCTTTTCTAAAGGCACGGATTGCTTCGATTTATTATATCAACGGACGTACTGAGGCGTTATGGACCAAACTGAATGCCGCTCTTTCTCCGGTGATAAAAGGAATAGAGAAATGGATTGAAGTGATCGATTACCAGGGCAAAAACGAAGCCAAAGAGAGTGTCCTTAAGATTCAGATTGAACTTCTCAAATCATCTAAAATTGCCAAGCGTTTTTATGATAATATAGAGCTTCAAACCGGACTAAAATCAAAGCTGACTTTGACGGCACAAAAATTGCGGAATGTCTCTGTCGCCATGAGTACTGATAAAAATAACAAAATGAAACTGATTTTCAGTAGCTCCAATCGCTTAATGGTCATCTTGGCTGCGGTGGGAATTGTGGCGGTGATCCTGTCTGCATTGTTAATAACCCGCTCGATAACAAAACCCTTGCAACGCGTCATCGACGGACTGGAGACAAATGGCAAACGGGTAACAATGGTTTCTGCCCAAGCGAATTCAAACAGTCGCAGATTGGCGGATGGATCCTCAACCCAGGCGGCCTCCATTGAGGAGACATCCTCCGCTTTGGAAGAGATTTCATCCCAGACAAAGCAGAATGCGCAGCATGCCCAGGAAGCCGATCGCTTGATGCGCGAAGCCCAGGAAGTCATAGGAGAAGCCAACACGTCTATGGAGGACCTAACATCTTCAATGAGCGAAATATCCACGGCCAGCGAGGAAACCTCTAAAATCATTAAGACCATCGATGAGATTGCTTTTCAGACCAATCTGCTGGCCTTAAATGCAGCCGTAGAAGCGGCTCGAGCCGGTGAGGCGGGTGCCGGTTTTGCAGTTGTCGCTGAAGAAGTGCGAAATTTAGCTCAACGGGCGGCAACGGCGGCTCAAAACACGTCCGAGCTGATTGCTGAAACGACTCAGAAGGTTGGCGCCGGGTCGGGTGTCGTGCAGAAAACCAACGAAGCGTTTACGGCGGTAACGGAGATTTCCTCCAAGGTGGCCGAATTGGTAGCTGAAATTGCTTCGGCTTCCAATGAACAGACAGAAGGAATAGAGCACGTAAACCGGGCGATTTCAGAGATGGATAAGGTTGTGCTACAGAATGCGGCCAATGCTGAAGAATCGGCAGCAGCCGCACAAGAAATGAGTGCTCAGGCGGTGGAATTGAAAACATACTTAGATGAATTGATAAGCATGGTAAAAAAACGCCAAAACGCCGAATTCGCAGAAGCGGACCCATCGGTTGAAGACGAAAAGGGGTCTCAGCCGCACCTTGAATCCGATTTGTCTCCCCTTCCACAAGACACCTGATCATGTTTCTAAATATGATACAGAAGATTTCGGAAATGCTCGCGTTGCATTAAGGCAGGGACAGAAAAATAAAGACAAACTCGCCCTGGTTGATGTCGATGGTAATATCTCCGCCACGGGCTTCGGCGTAAATGATCCATGGCGGTTTATCCCCCCGGCCACATTCCACGGCCGGATAAAACTTTCCGCTTTTTCCCTCAAACCATGACAAAAGCATCGGATCGGGGCAGAGTTCTTTTGCCTTTTCCTTGGCCAGATCTTTGGCTGCCGTCAAATCAAGCCCGGAAGCATCGGCCGTCAGTTCGATCAGTCGGCCCAGTGGTTCAATTTTTCGCATCAATAGTCGTAACTCCTTTGTTAAACCCCCGGCTTATCGCATGAAAAAGCATCAACTGAATAGACACATTTTGTATTGGACCATTGTGAACAGATTTGTTGGACCATAAGTCGTTTTGGAACCAACGTTCCCTTTCACAGACATAGACACAAGAATCTTTTTTTAATCGGATGTTAGCGGCAAAAACTTGAATAAAAGAATGAGATATTTGACCTTCCTTTCTTGTATCCTTTCTATTGAGTCTTCCCAAGTTTGATGTTAGATGATCCGGATTGGGGTTACAATTTCAAATGAATGAGGGGTTGATGCAATGTTTGATTTAACCAAAGAGTATATTTCCCGGCAGATTGCCGATTCTGACATCATCTTTCAGCGCGGCGAGCGGATTTATGAGAACGGAAGTTTCATGTGCCTGGATGCGAATCTGGAAAAGGGCCATTTTGTTTACGATATCGACGGCAATTACGGCGATTATGCGGCCCGGGTTGAGCTGCTGAAAGACGGTTTGAGCTCCTCCTGCAGCTGTCCCTATCCCGAAGACGGGTGCAAGCATACCGTGGCGGTTTTGCTGGATGTCCGGGATAAGCTCACAGGGTGGCAGAACTACCTGAGCCAAAAGATAATAAAAGATGAGGATTTGACAGAACCCTATTTAACGGCTGCTGAAATCAGGGCTCAGGCATTGGAGGACCGCCAAAAACGGGCCAAACTGGAAACGTTTAAGGTGATTGCAGGGGACATGTACAAGGGTGAACATCTGGTTGAAACCCCCAAAGGTCGCCAATATCTGGTAACGCTGCATGATCCCCGAACCGGCCGGGGACATTGCAGCTGCCCTGACTTTGCCACCAATCGTTTAGAGACCTGCAAACACATCATTTTCTTGAGTCAACAATTTCAAGAGAAAAGGGATTTTAAAAAGCGGATCGCTCGTGAGCGCTTTCCCTTTGTGGACATCTTCTGGGATTCCAACCACGACCGGCCGCGACTCTTTTATGAACTGACTGCATCCAAACTGGCCGATATTCGGGAGCTGCTGGAGGAATACTTTGACGGGCAAGGCCTGTTTACCCCAAAACACCTGTCGGCCTTTTTAACCTTTCTCTCACAAATCAGGGGCAATAAGCGGGTGCGCGTTCAAGAATCCGTTATCAAACGGATCGATGATTATCTGGCAGCGCAGCAATTGCAGGAACTGGCGCAAAACAACGGCCTCTCCTTGTCCATCCTCAAAACCGACCTGTATCCGTATCAGGAAGAGGGGGTTCGATTTGGACTGTATAGACGTTCTGCGCTGATCGGCGATGAAATGGGGCTGGGAAAAACCCTGCAGGCGATTGCCCTGGGAATCCTAAAAAGAGAGCTTTATGGTTTTAACAAGGTCCTGGTGGTGACGCTGGCATCGCTCAAGGAACAGTGGAAGCGCGAAATCGAGCGGTTTTCGGACGAAAAAGCGGCCATTGTGGCCGGATCCCCTCTGAAGCGTCAGGAAATATATGCCCAAGACGACAGCCTTTTTAAAATTACCAATTATGAAGCCGTGCTCAGGGATGTGACCATCATATCCCGTTTCAAGCCGGACCTGCTGATTCTGGATGAAGCCCAGCGCATCAAGAACTTTAACACCAAAACCGCTGATGCCGTCAAAGGGCTTCCCCGTAAACACGCCCTGGTCCTGACCGGCACCCCGCTGGAAAACAAACTGGAAGACATCTACTCCATTGTCCAGTTTTTGGATCCCAACATGCTGTCGCCCTTGTGGCAATTTGCGGCCGATCATTTTATGCTCAGCCGCACCAAGAAGGGCAAGATTTTGGGGTACAGAAACCTCGATATGCTCCACGAAAAGCTCCAGGCGATCGTGATTCGGCGGCGCAAGGAAGAGGTTTTGTCCGATCTTCCCGATGAAGTGGTGAACAACTATTATGTGGATTTAACGTCAAAACAGGCCAAAATCCACAACGGCTATGCCCAGTTGCTGATGCCCCTGCTCAACAAGAAATATCTGACGCCCATGGATCTGCAGCGGATGATGGAGCTCCTTTTGAAAATGCGCATGGTCTGCGACTCAACCTATCTGATCGACCGGCGGACCCATCTGTCTCCCAAGCTAAAAGAGTTGGAAGGGATTCTGGAGGAACTGGTCCTGCAGAGCAATCGCAAGGTGGTGATTTTCAGCGAGTGGACTACCATGACGTTTCTGATCGCCAAACATCTTTCCCAGGCCGGCATCTCCTTTGTGGAACTCTCGGGTAAAGTTCCGGTACCCAAGCGCCAGGCCCTGATCGACGAATTTACCCACAACCCGGACTGCCGAGTGTTTCTTTCGACCGATGCGGGCGGAACCGGTTTGAATCTTCAGGCGGCCGATTGTGTGATCAACTTTGAGATGCCCTGGAATCCGGCCAAAATAAACCAGCGTATCGGCCGGGTGAACCGGATCGGCCAAAAAAGCGGCTGTGTCAATGTGGTCAATCTGATTGCCAAAGACAGTATCGAAGAAAAGATTGTAGCCGGTCTGCAGCTTAAAACCGACTTGTTTGAAGGGGTTTTCGACGGGGGCAAGGATGTGGTCGAATTTTCGCACGCCAAGCGCACGGAATTGCTCAACCGCCTGCGGGCCATGATGGGTGAAGAGCCGCTTGTTGCCGTGCCGGAGCAACGAGCGGGGGAGGAGATCCCCGAAGATACGCCGCATTATCTCAATCCCAAGGCCCTCGGCAAAGAAGACCAGATGGTCGCTTATGATGCCGAGGAAAGGACCCCTGAGGATAGCCGGCCAACAGTTTCGGATTCAACTTCCGCTGAAAGGGTCGAAACCGAGACTTCCGAAGAATCGGTGGGGGAGTCACCCGAGAAAATGGAGCAGGTCCTCAACTCGGGGATGCAGTTTATGGGCGGGCTGCTGGAGATGGCCACCGGGAAGAAGTTCGAACCGACCGCCGACGATGACCGTCTGGTCCACATCGATAAACAGACCGGCGAAGTAACTCTCAGGTTTAAGTTGCCCGGGTTTTGATGAGACAACCCATAAAAAGATGAACGTCCATGTTCGACGTTCATCTCTCAAAACAACCCTGAACGGTGAACCCTAAACCCTGGCCGCCTACGGCGCCGCCAAAGGCGGGTAAACCTGTGAACGGTTACGTTTTAAATATGGCCATTACCTATGCCGAATATCGCGAATTGATGAAGGCCGGACGCTACGATGAAGCGATCCGCCTTGCCGAACAGGCGCATCTGGAGGGAAACCCGCAAAATCCGTTCTGGCTTACGCGCCAGGCCGCCGCCTGTGCCCGGGCTGGCCGCTATCAAAAGTCCTTAAAGGCGGCCGAGGAGGCGTTTGCACTTGACCCTTTTAATCCCTACTGCATGCTTGTTTTGGCCGAGGCCCTCAAGGGATTGGATCGGTTTGAAGATGCCCTGGAATATTATGAAACCATTGGGGATGACCCCAAGTTGGCATTAAGCGCCCGGCAGGGGATTTTGTACTGCCTGTCGAACTTGAAACGATGGGAGGCTATGGACCAGTGCCTGGCCCAGTGGGAACTTCCCCAGGCCACCGAACTGTGCTACAAGGTCAAAGCCCTATCAGGGCAAAAGCGCGTGGCGGAAGCCATTGAAGCCTGCGGCCGATGGCTGGCGATTAAACCGGACAACCGGCAGGCCTTGTGGGAGCTGACCGAACTTGAAATCGAGCGGGACGGCTTTGAAGTGGTTTTGGCCAAAATGGGAAGGCTGGCCCAGATTTCTTCGCGTTCACCTGTCTATAAAGAAATTTATGCTTCCCTTTGCCGCCGGACGGGAAAGCATGCCCTGGCGATCAAACAGTACCAAAAAATTTCTCAAATCGCCGCTGATCCGAAAGTCCTGCATAAACAGGCCTTTGCCATGGCCAAATCGGGCCAGGAATCCGAAGCGATCCCGCTTTTAGAAGAATTGCTGCAACACACCCCCGGAGATTTATATCTGCATTCCAGCTACCTGGGTGCTTGCGGCCGAGTCTATCAGTTGGAAAGAGCCTTGCAATTTTACGAAAATTTGATTGAATTACATCCGCAGGAAAAATCGCTATACGGCCGCATCCGAAAGCTTAAAAAGAGGTTAGGAATAAGCGATGCAAACAAAACTGCGAATCGGCGATCTGGTGGCGGTTCCGCCGGTACAGACCGTCATCCGCCTGGAAGAAGGCCGAAGCCGGCCTGAGGCGATAACCCAAAGCTTTGTCTTTACTACCGAGGTGTCGGCCCACTTTACGATCCTCGCCGAGGCGTTCCTTAAACCCAGGGGACGCGGATTTTTTCTGCAGGGCGATTTCGGGTCCGGCAAATCGCATTTCTTAGCGGCCCTTTTGACCTGGCTGGCCAGAAGCCCCGGGACAGAGACTTTTTCCGATTTACACGCCGGGCTGCGGCGGTTCACAGCTTCGGGACGTCATGTCCTGCCTGTGGAGGTTTCGCTGATCAATTACCGGGCCACAAGGCCCTTAGAGCATATTCTCATCGAATGCATCGAGTCCAGCCTGCGATCAAAGGGTGTTGAGGCCGGACTGACCCCCCTGGCCAGCTTTATCAACGATTTCAAAAAGATTCTGCAAGATGCCGCATTGGCGGCGGATTTTGCAGGCCAAATGAACATGACAGTCGATCAACTGGACGATTTTTGGGAAGCGAAACCGCGCCAGGCTTATCTAGAAGGGGTGCGCTTTTTGAAAAAGATCGGCATGGCGGCACCGGAAGCGCTCATCGAAGAGCGCCACGAGACTCTAGCCCGCGCGCTTGAAGCCGTAAAGACGGCCGGCTACGAAGGGCTGGTCCTCATCATTGATGAACTGTCTGAATTTTTCCGTTCCAAGCCCGATGCGCGGGGTTTAAACGAAGACGCCCGCACGCTGCAACTTGTGGGTGAGCTGACGGCCGGCGCACCCTTATGGATCATCGCCGCTGTGCAGGAAAGTATAGAACGTACGGGCGACATTGTCCAGGCCACGCTACGCAAGATCAAGGATCGCTTTCCGGTGAAATTGGCATTGTCTACGGTCCACATCAAAGCCCTTATATCGCAGCGGCTGGTGCAAAAGAAGCCCGAGGCGGAAGGGGCCCTGCCGGAGATTTACGAAACCCTTCAAGCGCAGTTTCCCTCTTTTGAATGGGGCTGGAACGATTTTCAGGCATTCTATCCTATACATCCGGTGACGATCACCCTTTTGGACGGCTTGGGGGATCTTTTTTCCGAACATCGGGGGATTGTCGATTTTGTGCACTATCAGCTGGCTGGGGATCCGCAGCGACATATTTCCGGAATCCTCCAGCGCCCGAGCCATGAACTCTTGGGACCCGACGCGATATATGAACATTTTTACCCGCGCATGGCGGAATTCTCAGAGTTACATGTCTTTCCCAAGTATGTAATTCCCCATTTGGATGAGATGATCGGGCAAATGCTGGAGAACCCGCAGGACCAAGTTCTGGCCCGGCGTATCGTGCGGGTGCTCGTGCTCTACCGGATTCATCCCACGGCGGCCGTTCCCATGGTGCGGGAATTGACCGAGCAGGTGACATGCGCTCTTTCCGAGCAGGATCCTACCTTAAATGTGCAATTTGTGGCTGAAGCCATCCTTGATCCACTGGTGGAGGGAAGTCAATTTCTGGTCAAGCATAGGCCCGATACCAAAGATCCACTGGATGCGGTTTATGAAGTCATCAGCGAGGCCGATCCTGCAAAAACCCTTCAGGCGCGGATTGTGCGGCGGGCTTCAGAGATTCCAGCCGATGATAGCCGACTCCTCGCTTTGCCGTTGTCCGAACTGCCGGAGTCAATGGCATGGCCGGGCCTCCGATTCTGGGAAAACCGGCTTTACCGGCGAATTAGCTGGCGTCAAAGCACGCGGCGGGCGCTGGTTGCTTTTTTGCCGTCGGGCGAGATCGAAATGCTCAAGGCCGATATTGCGAAAGCGCTATCCAGCGGGGAAGCCGATTTTGCCGTGGTTTTCGGTTTCGGGAAGCCTGATTTCAGGATGGCGCATACGGCGGTGTGGGGGATAACTCCGCCTGCCGATGAAGAAGATATAGCCGTGTTACGCGAATACCTAGCGGCGCATAATATGGCGGCCGACCTCAATCCTTCCAATCCGGCCGAGGCCCCATTGGTGCAGCCGGTCAAAGAAGCGGTCGAAAAACTGCGAGCGCGTGCCCATCATGCCGCCCAGAATGTCTTTTATGCCGGTGCCTTTTCCGACCCGCAGATGACGGTGGATACGGCCATCCGCCAGGTCAGGCGTTTTGACCGGCTTGTGGACATCGCCGGTGAGCTTTTGCTGGAATTGCGCTATCCCGGCTTCCGGGAGATCGCTCCGCGCAAGATTTCCCCTTCGCCCGTGGTATATCGCCAACTGATCGACGAATTCATTTTCCCCGGGAGCCTGAGTCTTCAAAAAACTTACTCCCGTGGATTGGCTGATGCCATTGAAGGGTTGGCCAAACCCTTAGGACTGGTGGAATTGCGCTCGGGCAATTACGTTTTTGCCCCTGACCCGGAGAAACACCCGCTCATTGCAACCTTGTTCGGGTTGATCAATCCCACCGGTGAAACCGAAATTTCGACGGTTATCCAGACACTACGAACCGGTCGCTTCGGTCTGCCCGAGGAAATGGCCCACTTTCTGCTGACAGCCCTGGCCTTTGGTGGGTTGATTACGCTTCTGAAGGACGGCCGCAGCGTGGCCTTGGAACTCTTGCGATATTCGGGGGTCAAAACCGCCGACGCCCTGGCGCCGGGGGGCGTAATCGGCAGACACGACCGGGAGACGCTGATCAACGAATGCGGTTTTTTGGCACAGTCCAGCGGATGGGATTCTTTTGGGCTACGGCAGCAGCGAGAAGCCTGGCAGGAAGCGGTTAAGTTTCACAGGTGGGCGGCCAATATCGTTCCGGAAGTGGAACAGAAATTGTCCTCATTTGCCGAGTTTTCCGCCTTTGAAGCCTTTAATCTGGAAACGATTGCCTCTCGATTAAAAGGCATAAAAGCCCTGTCCTCTGAAATCAAAGTTTCCTACCCGGCGCGGGAAGGACTGGAACGTTTTTTAAAAACCTGGCGAGACCAGAGTCTAACATCTGAGGATATCGAGTTTGTCAAAAAGTATCGAAACTTTTTGAGGAGTCAGGCCGAACAGTTTGTCTTTGTGAATCACTATACCCGGCACAGGGCTGTGGCAAAGGCAGCGGTCGACGATGACGCCTTGGCCCAATATCTCGAACCGCTAAAGGATCTGTTGAATCAACCTGAGAATTTGGTCATGCAAGCCGACCCGTCGCGGCTGGCCGATGCGTTTGATTCTTTCCGCAGACAATATGCTGACGCGTACATCCGGAAGCATCACCATCATTTTAAGCGGCTTCAAAAAAAGCCGCTTTCCAGACATGCTCAAAGAGCGCTGGCATTGTTAAAACGGTTGGCCACGATTGAAGCTTTGGATCGTCCTTCGGGATTGGAAGGACTGCTGGGTGACCTGGAAGCCCCTAAAGCGGAGGTATGTCGCCGGAATCTGTCCGAAGAGCTGATGCGCGCTCCGGTCTGCAATTGCGGTTTCATTCCCCATGAAACTCCCGCGCCAAAGCCCCCCAAAGATTTCAACGCCGCTATTCAAGAGAGTCTGGAGGCGTATTTGGTGATTCTGAAAACCCCCCAAGTACGGGAAGCGGTGTCGACCCAGGTTTATGCCTTAGTCGATGCCGACCAAGATACGGTTAAGCGGCTTCGCAGCCTGCAGACCTTTTTAAGCGATGATCAGGCCTCGGCTGCGGCCCTGATGGATATCATGGATGATATCACGGCGGCGCAGCTCTCAAAGGCGCTTTCCAGCCGTGTCGTAATTGAAAAGCGCAACATGCAGGATCTTATGCGCAGACTGGGCGGACGGCGGCTGGCCCCCGATCAGGTGATGGAAAGCGTGCAGCAGTGGATTTCCAATCCCCGGAAAGATACGGTTCTTGCCATTGAAGGCGATCCAAGCTCCCCGGCTGAGAGCCGGAGCGGATCTTCGGCCTGGTGGCCGCGGCTGCACCCAGCGCTTTTTAAGGGTGAGGTTGCGGCTGCAAATATCGATATTGAGACAATGCTCGAGCATCAGTATCCAGCTCGAAAGCTGCGGAGTCCGCTGGCGCGTCTTGGTGATACCCGGCTGATCAAATTTATCAATAGCGAACCCTTCCATACCACCGCCATTCGTATGGCCTGGCGCCTTTTGGCCGAACGGATTCTTTCCGGAACGTCCTGGCCCGCTCCGGTTAGGGTCGACGCCAAACACGTGGATCCCGATATGGCCAGAATGATCAATGAGCGCTTGGAGCTCCTCCAAAGTATTACCCGTTACGGCCAAGAGAGACTGCCGCAGGCCATAGGCACCCGGATTCCGATTTCGGAACTGTTGGTCGATGCATGGACATCGCGGGAATTGCGCGCCCTGGCCTTTGAACACCTTTTTACCATGGAACAAAAGGGCCGAGAATGGCTCTCCACGCTGGCGGTGGTTGAACCGATTCAGCTGAGCGACCATCCGATTGTAATGGTCATTGACGGGGTCTCTCCCGATGTTTGGTTGGAAACGCTACCGGCTCTGTCATCTGAAATGGAAGGAGGGTCGTATTTCTGGTACCGGCTGGAAGTCCCTTCAAAGACGGCCGAGGCCATGGCCGCGTTATTCGGTTGGACGGAAGATGCCCTGGACGGATTTGCCACCCAGGGGATTGCCTATCATCAAGTCAAAGGGGATGAAGAGCATCCCCTAGTTGACCGTCTACCAACGATTTTGCCGGATCAGACGGTGGTGATTCGAGTGGCCCTAGTAGATGAGGGCGCCCATTCTCGTTTCATGCGACTGGGTGAGATGTCGGGATTTGTCGCTCGCTTTTTGACCAACGAACTCCCCCATCTGAAACAAATCTGTCTTCGGCAAAAGCGGCGGCTGATTATCACCACCGACCACGGCCTTTCTCTTACAAAAAGCGGCCTTTCCCATGGAAAAGGCGGTGTCTATGAAAGGGGCATTTTCCGGGTGGAATGGCGCTTTACTTAGTGCAGAATTCATCCCAGAAAACATCGGGTCAGACCCTGCTGCCGCCATCAACAGCAGTGTATGTTACACTAATGTCAAAAAACCTTATTTACGGAATCAGCGTGAAGCCTGCTGTCACAAAATGTTTGTCAAACGAGAACGCCTCGGTAATTCCGTATTGTTTCATGACAACAAAGCTCACCGCATCTGTGTAACTAAAATCTTGGTCTTGATATTGTCGTAAGATTGATTCGGCTGTTTCTTCAAGGATACTGTCAGAATGGATTTTGACCACCCGTGGACTCGATGCGATATTCTCCAGGAAGGCAATAGCCGCCTGATATCCAAGACCGCGGCGAATCAAAATGTATGTTTCAGCAATAATAAGGTTGGTCGTTTTTAAAGGGAGATAGCCGGATAGCAGTTTAGGATAAATCTCAACAGCCTCATTGTGATTTTGATCAGACCTGTCTGCCAGAGCATACCAGGCGCCCGTATCCACAAACAATGTATTCCGGCCCATGTAATAGCCCTATTGTTCTAATGAAACCAAATAGTCATCATGCTTTTCAGCGATATCTTTTTTCCCCGAGGCTCCAAGGTTAATGATGTTGAGCGCCGGATCTTTTTCCAGTGGAAGGCTGGCGATAAAATTAGAGATACATGAGCGGATTATGGCGGCCTTGGATTTCCCGCTGGTCTTGGACAAATGGCCAATAATTCTTTGCTGTTCTGGATCCAAATAGATTTGAACAGGGATTTTCTTGAGTTTTTTCATCGTAAAGCCCCAGATGTTATATAAAGTAATATATATAATAATGATATATAAAAATGTGATTGTCAAGCAGAAAGAATAAGCGAGGAAACATTTGACAGAATTTACAGGGTTTACAAAACAAAAATCCAATTAACCGAGGTTAATCCTCTCAAATAAAAAAAAATGAAACATAAAGATATCACCGGGATTCATCCATCTGCGCCCTTTTATCAACCATGATGATCGCCCCTGCAGGGTGCATCCTTCATAAGTCAAACTATTCAAATGCGTCCCCAAAGCTCAGGCATATGAGTTTGATATCATGCAATGATTGATATATTAAATATGTAGGCGATGTCGATTTTTCCCACCGCTTTTAATAGCCGTGTGAGACACAGGCGTGCTTCAAAGGAGTAGACACTGCGGTCTAAAAACCGGATCCCGTTTGCGAGGGTAAGCTTAATCTCCTTTAGTCGCGTTTGGTCTGCCTTGCCGGGCGGATTCATAAAGTATTTTGTATAAGGCGAATCCCAGCTTCCGGTATATTTGACACTAAAAGGAATAGGCGTATGGCCCATCTGCGGGAGCTGATGCATCAGATCCGAGATGTATCTTTCCGTACCGCCATTGAGAAAAAAATATTTGTTACAAAAAAGAAGATTCATCTCATTTTCTTATCTAATAGGAGTTGAAACAGCCCGATGCCGTTGAAACCGAGAAACGCTTCTATTCTTGACCGCTTTGGAACATAAATATCGGTGATATTGACTCTCGGCAGCCTAAGGGGACAACGCTTAAAAGTTTTGCCTCCGTTTTGACTGATAAATAAACCATCCGCAGCCTTATAATCGTAAGCCGTTGTACCGGCAAAAACCATTTGGGGGTAAAGGGGATGAAATGCAACGGCGTTTACGGCAATGTGGGGGGGGGGTGCGGCCGGGAAGTTGAATTTCCTGCCAGCTTCGGCCGCCATCTTCACTGCGAATGATCTTTTTTTGAGAACAACCGGCAAGCATTCGGGAAGGATTTGATGGATCAAGCGCCATTCCCAGGATAAAGGGATGTTCTTTGTGTATGGATATCCAGGAGTTACCGGCATCGGCTGATTTATAGATTCCGCCCGCCAACGTGCCGGCAAAAAGTATGCCTGGATTCCGCGGGTGAATCAGCAGCCCGTCCGGCCCCTGGATGTAAGGGGTTTTTAAACCGGTATTGCTGGCCTTCCAGCTCTTCCCCCCATTAACGCTTTTGAATATACCGTATCCGTTGGTGGCGATGTAAACGGTGTCGTCAGAGGAAGGATCAATTTCCAGGTTGGTTGCCATCCCGTTGACATATCCCAGTTTGGGCAACGGACGTTCGGGTACCGGAAAGCTGATATCCTGCCAGTTTTTTCCGCCGTCAACGGTTTTGTATATGTAGACCTTATCCTTCTTAAACCAGGGGTTTGTCAGAAGGTACATTTTCAATGGATTTTGTAAAGAGATCTCAAGCTCCTGTGCGTGTCCCGCCACAACCCCTTTCATTTTTCGATTCCACGTTTTCCCGCCGTCTTTTGAGATCATGAGCCCGTTATCCCAGACCGATAAAAAAAGCTTGCGGGCATCCCGGGGGTGGGCTTTGATATCGCTTATTACGGTATTCTGCAGGCCTTTGTGAAGTTGGGACCAGCGCAGCCCTTTGTCGGTGCTTTTCCAGACATTGGCCCAGTCTGCCAGGTACAGATTTAGAGGATTTTGAGGGACAAAAGCGATTTCCTCGGGGGCTGAAACGGTTTTTGGAACCGGCCAAAAATCAGCCGCTTCAGGAGACAGTCGAAAGGCATCAATTTTTTTCCACGACCGGCCGCCGTTCATGGTTTTAAAGACCAGATGCGGCCAGGCCTCGGGATGGGTTGCCAAAAACATCTCCCCGGGGTTGTCAGGGTGAACGGCGAGCGCCTTAAAGGCTTTGGGAGTCGTTATTTTGTATTTCGCATCGGACCGAAGTTGGAGAAGTGTAAGGAGGTCCGGATTCCGTCTCTCCCACATTCTCTTCTGGCTGTTCCAGGCATGGAGTCCTTTCGTGTGTTCGACGATATAAAGCCGGCCCCGGGGATGGGCGGCAATATCATTGATTTCGACATGGGCGGGATCGAGTCCCGCATTCCATTTCTGCCAGCGCCCTTTTTTGTAGCGGTATATGCCTTTGGATGTTGCCGCAAAAAGATGCTGTTGAAAAATTGCCAGACCGTATACTTTTGTTTGCTCCAGACCCGCAACAGGCAAAATGGTAGGGCGCGGCGTATTCAGGGCAATCTGGAAAACTCCTTTTTTATTGGTTGCGACCCACAGACTGTATTTTGAAAAAACCATTAAACGGCTTCCAAAAAACCGGGAATTGTATCTAATTTCAGCACTGGCCTTATCCCATGTTTCACCGTTATCAAGGCTGATATAAAAGCCATCATCCGTGAGAAGATAGGCTTTGCGGGATAAAAACGGATGAAATTGAATATCTGCTACGGCAAATCCCTCCAGATCCCTGCCTTTCAACTGAAAGCTTTTCCCGCCATCCGTGCTTTTGAATACGCCGGCCACATCCGACCCGATGAGGACTGTTTCGGGATTATGGGGGTCTATGGCAATGGAGGTAAAGCGCCCGCCGCCGCCGTAGCCAAAGGGGGTAACAGAAATTTGGTATTTATCGAAATGCCGCGAATTTTCGGCGCCAAAGGCAGCGTTTGATGAGACAAGAAGGGCGATGAGAAAAAAAAAGGAATACATGTTATTTTCGAAGCTGTTTCTTTTGTTCTGATTTGGTCACTCTTGTTCCCCGAATCTGGGCACTGTAAAGCACAAAAGCCCTTTCAACCTTATCATAGCCTTTCATCCAGATACTTCCGGAAATACGGTTTGAAAAAATTCTGATTTTCAGTTTGCCCGCCAGGGCCCTAATAAGGGTGGGCGGAATGCGCTCTCCGAATTGATCTATTACATCTTTGCGCAACTCGGGTCTTTCCTCTTCTCTAAATTGATGTGACGCATATAAAATCGGGCTCATATAGAAAAAAAACATCTCCGCTGAACTCAGGAGGGATCTCTTGAACTCACAGGTGACCTCATTGGAGAGTACTTCCATATCGACGGTTTCAGAGTTCAAAAAGATGCTATTGCGGGCATTTCTTTCAGGAAATGCTTCAATGATCAACAGATGGGGATTGGGATCGAAGTGCGAAGAATCCATAAGTGTGAGTAGCGCCTGGGCCCCGGAAAATCTTTCCTCGCCAACCGTACCGGAAAGATCAATGAGATACTGCTCGCCCCAGATGTCTTCCAATGACGAGTCTTGAGCATAACTACTGCAGAGCAGAACAGACGATACCCAAAACACCCCCAGAAGTGTGATTATATGTTTTTTGAATACTTTCAAAAGATCACCAAAACAAACGCGGCCGTTGGGAAGGTGCATTATTCCCGCTCCACATGTGAAGCATGAGCGGTTTCCCCCAGGCGACCATGCCTTTGAGCTGCCATTGATAATCCGGCACGAGAGAAAGCACAAAGTCTTTCATCTCCTGCCAGCTATTGTCCTCATGATAGACCGTAACGGCGATTTTGGGTTTATTTTTTTGAATGGTGCTTTGGGCACCTTTTAAGACCTCCATTTCAAAGCCTTCAAGATCGGCCTTGATAAAGGTCACGGGTTTTTTGTCAAAAATTGTGTCGAGACGATATAAGGGAATATGGCCTTGAGGATCGAGCGTTATGGTTTCGACAAGACTGGCGGTTTGATCCCGCGCCATGCGGCATCGGCCGTTTTTACTGCCGACAGCGTATTCTAAGATGGCCGCTTTGCCTCCCCGGATGTGTGATGCAAACGTTTTGTGCAGTGCGGGGATAAACACCGCTTGAGGTTCTATGAGATAAACCATTTTGGCCTTTTGTACGATGGAAAAGGCCCACAAACCTTCTGAAGCGCCGCAGTCAACGACGATATCATCGGGTGTCACAGGGGTCCGGGGCGTATCGTATTGATGCCAGTGTTTTTTATCAAAGGCTTCTCGCAGAAGGTATTGAATGGTTACCTGGTCCATGGAATTCGGCAGATATACAGTGCCAAAAGGCGTATCCATTTTGAGCGTATCTGCGCTTTCAAACCGTAATGTTTTAAGACATTCTGAATACGTTCCTTTAAAAGCGAGGAAAGCCTGTCTAAATGAATACAAAAAAAGATCCTTCCAGGATATGTGTTTGAGTGCCTCTTTGCGGATGAATCGAAAACGGCATTTATTCAGAAAAGACTTTAAGTAAAAATAGAACATTCGTTTCATCCCATCAAGCGGGCCGGCACCATAATGTTTCCAGCTCCGCAATGGTCCGGTGGATATCGAGCTTCGTTTTTGCCAGTTCATAGGCATTTTGGGCATAATTGCGTGCAATATCGGGATATTGAAGGAGGAAGCAAATCGCTTGGGCCAGGGCGTCTGCATCTCCGGGGGGAACCAGATAGCTGTTTTGCTTGTGTCTCAGTACCGAGCGGTTTCCGGGGATGTCAGTGGCCACAATCGGTTTCCGGCCCGCCATGGCTTCCAATAGGGCCAGAGATGTCCCTTCCCAAAGCGAAGGCAGCACAAAAATCTCAGTCAACGCTAAAATAGCAGGTATATCCCGGCGGCTGCCCAAAAAAAGAACCCGGTCTTGTAACCCCAAAACTTGGCACTGCCTTAGCAAAATTTGTTTTAAATCACCGTCTCCGACTAAAAGAAGTTTTAGCTCCTCAAACTTGAGCACCAGTTTGCACATGGCATCGATTAGGTGATTGTGGCCCTTGGGGGGCATTAATCGAGCCACCGTCGTAAGAATTCGGTTTTGCGGCAGCAGCCCCAAAGATTTTCTCAAATTCTCTGATGGAAGTGCAGTCGCAAATGATTGCACATCGATACGGTTCAGCATAATGCGTACTTTAGGCGGTTTTTGGTCGAATATCTCCCGCAATTTCTGGGATACATCTTCAGAGACGGCAATAATGTGGTCGACCCATTTGTAAATTATCTTGGTATACAGCCATCTGAGGAAGTTGCGGAAGTCTCCGGCACGACGAGGCGGAAGCAGGTCAGGATAATGAATGGTGGTTAAGATTCGTGGAATGCGCGCCAAACGTCCCGCCAAAATTCCAATAAATTCAGCGTCTGATAGGTGGCATTGGATAACATTTACTTTTTCTTGTCGGCAAATACGCATAATATCTCTGATATTAAAAAAAAATAGGTCCAAAAGAGGTGGGGACGGGAAATGCTGGGACGCGGTCTAGAAAAGCAGAATACAGGGACGTTGAGTGATTCGAATTGGTCTTTTAATTCTTCATTTTCCTGCAGAGAACAAATGAGCGTCCGAAAAAGCTTTTGAGGGGTCCACTGGGCAAGTAAAACGAGCAGTTTTTGGGCTCCGCCATAGTTTAAGGCATCAATCACATGTAAGATAGTTTGCGGCAGATCATTGTCGGCTTCTTCCCTCATTATTTTAGAATGCGGTAAACCCATGGCGGAACAGGGTATTCGCGGCTGTTTAGAATCATCCCCGTCAGATTAGCGTCATTTTCCCGCAATTGATCAATGGCTGCTCGGATGACTTCATGACGCGAAAAACCATACCGGCAGACCAAAACGACACCGTCGACCGCCTTTGCAAATTCGAGCATGATCGGGCTGAAAGTGATCGTTTGCCCCGCAAAAATAGCAACGTCAAAATTGTCCTTACAATATTGCATTAGCATTTGGATGTCTTGCTTTTCAATAATGACGTGTTGATTTGCATCTTCCAACGCTGCGGCCCCTGAGGAGAGGACAAAGAAATTGTCAAATTCAGTCGGCAAAACAAGGGATGGTAAAGATTGGGCGGCTGTGAAATAGGAAGCTAAGCCTGGTTGTTCGTGCGCATTGGGGATAAAAGGATTGGCCCTAATGGCGTTAACATTGGTATCAATAAATAAGGTTTTCATATGATGCCCCAAGGCAAGGAAAAGCGCAAGATGAACTGACACGAATGAAGCGCCCTCCCCCTGCATCGCCCCGCATACTAAAAAGGTTTTAGGCGTGCCCTTTGACTCGAGAAGCATCTTGACCCAGATATCCTCAAGGCGCCTGTGCAAATATTGGATCGTTGGTGGATAGGGCTGGTCGGATGGTTTCCGAACAACTTTTCGATACTCACGTGTTGGTTTGCGTTCCTGTTCGGGTGCAGAAGGTTCCGGAACAGCTGGAGCTTCCTTTTCTTTAGCCATGAAAATTTCAGAGGGAGGTATCGCTGTTTCCTGGCTTTCCGTACCCGTAAAGGCTTGTTCCCAACTAATCATTTTTATTTTTCCTCATTTCAAATCGTTATGTCGCTTCGCATCGTTAGAAATGAACTACCTGTTAACGACCCGGTTTTTTATTCCGGAACCGGCCAGTTGACGGCTGTGTTCTTCGGCGGTCGCGCGCGTAGCAAAAGCACCTACATACAGCATGGCAATATCTTTTGTGCCTTTGATAGAATAGGGGAAATGTCCCAGCCGCTTAAGGCGCCGGGAAATATCTGCCATTTCACGCGCAGAGGAGTAAACTCCGATTAGATTCGCATAAGCGGTTTCCTTAACCGTGGCTTCAGAAAGGTTAAGCCTGGTTTTGTCATTTGCAGCGGCCTGATAACTCGCATAATGTCCCAAGTATATGCGCCACCAAACCCCTTTTTCTTTAAGCCTGACTTTTACAAGATAAGGATCTAATCCACTCCTCAAATAATCGGAAATAGTCTGATGTGCCTTTTCAAGGGTGTGGTAGCTTCCCAGATGAAGCGAATAGGGATAGGAAGATTCTTGATCATAATCACTATTTTCAGATCGGGCGAGAATACCCGTATTTCGTTCTTTCAAATATCCGGGTCTGGATCCGATTTTGTCCTTATAGCCTGGGGAGCGGGTGAAATTCTGCTGTTGCTTGGGGGAATAGGAATCGAATCGTTCCGATCCGGTTTCAGGCGTCAAATACGAATTTTTTTTATTCGTGGATCGGAAACGGTATTTGTTAATGCTTTTTTCCGAGACATAATCATCCATATCATTGGGTCGGTCGATTTCACTTGTATTTTGAGCGTCAAAGGGCGTTTTTTGCAGGCTTGTCAAGTCCGCAATTTTTAAAAAAAGATTGATGATAAGGATGCTCAACAAGATGAGAAGAATTGCCCCGACGGCGATGCTCGATATGAGAACTATTTTTTTACGAGACTGGGTCCTTTTTTTGGCCTGCAACAGATCATCGGGCGTGGGCCAAGATACATTGAGCTTTAATTGCTCGGTATCTCTATGTTTTTGAGGCGCTACCCGAGGCTTTTGAATTTGTTGGACTTCGGCTGGTTCGAATAGCATTTCCCGTTCGATTCCAGTGCGTGCATCTTTTCCCAGCACCGAATTGATGGCTTCGTTTACAACAGCAGCGTTTATCTCCATTAGTCGTTTGGACGCTCCGATAAGGAGGCATGCGTCGCATAAATTATTGATCAGACGCGGAACGCCCTGGCTGAAGGCGTATATTTTGTTAAGTGCATTTTCGGTAAAAGTCGGGATACCGCGGGCACCGGATTTATATAGCCGGGAAAAGACGTATTCTTTGACCTCCTTTAAACCAAAGTGTTCAAGAAAACATCTGCGTTTGAATCTTTGATCGAGCGGCATAAGGTTGGGCGCTTTTAGTTTGTCAAGAAATGAGGAATGGGCAAAAAAGATAAACCGAAAAGGGAAAAAACCGTTCAGATTAAAATTTGACAGCGAACGTAACCTCTCAAGGGTTGAAATGTCAAAATCGTGGGCATCATCAATAATAATGTAAAAGCTTTTCGGTTTTTCATGTTCTTTAAAGTGCCGGCATATCAATGCCTCAGCTTTGACGTCGTCTTCCTTTGACACCTCTATGGAAAGGCGGTTGGCAATCTCGTCTAATATATTGCGGTAACCGTAATTCGGTGTGGGAATATATGCATAAGCTATTTTTTTCCTTTTCTTGAACATGCGGACCAGTCCCAGACAGAGCGTCGTCTTTCCCATACCATAATCGCCGGTCACGATTAAAAAGGGTTCATGGGAGCTAATTCCGTAAAGAAGATAGTGCCATGCATTTTTATGGGTTTTGGAATTGAAAAAAACCTTCAACAATGGAAGATTGCCGAAGGCCTCAATTTCCATTTTGTAGAAGTCTTTGTACATAGGTTTAAGTTTCTTTAGCTTAGCTTAAGGCATACTTCCTGTAAACGCCATCCACGATTCCAGCAAACAGAAAGGGAACCGAGTTGTAATAAATAAAATAGGCGGGTTCTTGATACAAATTGGCATTAAGATATACAATCCATACAATACCACTTAACAAAAGGAAATTATTGTTGATCAAGGCCGTTTGTGGAATTCTTTGCCACATTTGTCGGATGCGTCTGAAAAAAAGTAAAATGATGGCAAGGTATGAGAAAAGACCTAAAAGCCCCAGTTCCACAGCCATTCCCAGAAGGTGAAAGTGCTGGGTCTGTTCCTCGGCTTTTTCCGCAACTGTACCCCTGCCTCTATATTTTGCCGCCGATGCCGGAAGAAACTGAGCCAATCCCGCGCCCCCGATTGGATGATCTATAATCATCAAAAAAGATCTCTTCATGAGCTCAAATCGAATCTCAATTTTTTCCATCTGCATTATACCGCCTGTTCTGCGTGTTGTAGAAAACAGACGACCGCTTTGAGTGGAAACCAAAAGGAAGGCCAGCGCCAAAGGCAATGCAACAAGCTTCCACTTGGGCAAGGGGGTTTGGTACAAACCCAATAAAAGAGCCAGGGCAATCAAAGCACTTAAATATACCGACCGGGTTTGGGTAAAAAAGATCGCCGGAAAAAACAAAGTCAAAAGAAAAAGGACCAGCAATCTCCCAAAGCCACGCTTCTGAGACAACAAATGCACACCACAGACAAAGCCTGTAACAATGACATGGCCATTAATCCCGGCGTTCCAAAAAGGACCCCGCGCCCGCTCGAGATGTAGGGGGAAGTCAGGATTGTTGATGAAACGGGGAAAAACAAATTGGCGCAGGCCATAAAATTCAAAAAATGCGATAATCGCCAAATAGGAACCAAACAGGAACAGTATATTTAACACAAACCGTTGGTCATTTTCGCCCACAAGATAATTTTTAGCAAACACAAAAATCAAAAAAGGGAAAAAATAACCTGAAATAAAAACAAACCAGGGGTTTGGGAAAACATCAGGCCGAGGAGACACAAAACCATAACGCAACATCGAGATCAGACATATAATACAAAACAAAAGCATGTATGTTTCTATGAGATTTTGCTGCTTTAAATCGATCTGACCGGTAAAAAGGCCGATAGCCATAATGGCAAGAACGGCGATAAATAGAATGCGCTCGACCGTAATATCGAAAAACCCGGGAATTCTGTAAGCATAAAAAAACCGGCCCCATAGTGCACTGGAGATTAACCAAACGGCAAAAACGAGCGTGGAGAAACGAAAAAACGGAGAATCAGAAGGTTCTTTAAAGGCGGACAGCCAAAAAAAAAGCAACCCCAGCCCCAGAGATAGAATAATAATAGAAGAGAGTGTTAAGATCATCTTCGGGTATCAACCTGTTTGTGACATTCGGGGGATCGAACCCAAAATGGGAACCTCCAGATACTGTTCAATATCTTCATGTCTGCGTATGGAATGATCAAAATAGTCGAATATCAGTCCGGTGGCAACCGCCAGAAAAATTGCCGCCAGTAAACCTAAAAAAACGATGAGAGGACGGTTGGGTTTGAAAGGTCTATTGGGAACCACCGGTTCATCTATATAAGTAATGGATTGTTTTTCCTTATCCAACGCTTGTGCCAAACGGGCCTGTTCCAGTTTGTCCATGGCATCTGTATAGGATACTTTGGCAAGCGTATATGCCTGTTTAAGCTGCTCGTATTTGGATTTTTCCTGGGCCGTAAAGCGAATATGTTCCCTTAATTCGGCAATTGTTTTTTCAAGTTCACCGATTTGGCCTTCGATCGAACGGGCCTCGATTCTTTTGGCCTGGATCGTTCTTTCCAGCTCGCGTTTTAATGATGCAATGTTCAGATTCAGTTCTTTGCGTACCTGCCGCAACATATCAAATTTTTCCCGGAAGCGTGGTTTCATTTCATTCAGTTGAATCTGAAGTTGGGCCACTTTGCGCTTAAAAACCGTAATGGTACGTCCGCCTTGCTCCATTTCCGCCGGTACGATGGGGATTCTTCTGCCTTTTTGTTTCGTTTCAATGCTGTCGAGGGCGGCGCGAATGCCGGCCAATTCCTCATGCAATGTATGATATCGGGCCACAAACTGGTTCAAGAGCGCAGAGGGTCCGGTCTCTCTTCTCCCGCTTCCGCCTTCGCCTCCAGTCTCAAGGTTAAGGATTTCTATCAAAATCAGGGCTTGATCCCTTTCAAAGTCTCTTAAAAGCTGCTCCTTTTGGGTCATACTTTCGTAAAGTTCCTGAGTTTGCCCCCTGTAAAAAGAATGCGAGTAATCGGCCTTTTCCTGTGCCAGTTCACGGAAGGTTTCCAGATAGGCCTCTGCAATGGCACTCGCGAACTTTGTGGCCCGATGCGCCGTGCGGTCTTCGAAAGATAAATAAAAAAAGGTTGTTCCTTCAAAGGTCTCGCCTTTGGGCGGCGTCACTTTCAGTTTGGCTCGAAGTATAGAGGTCGTTTTGGCAATATTGCGCGCGCCACCTAAAGAGAGTGCTTTGATTACTTTCACCAACACGCGATTGGAAAAAATGAGCTCCTTTTGTTGATCAAGCTGACGCTGGAACATGTTTCGATAATCCTGAGCAGTGACTTGCTCCAGAGGGTCCAGCGTTTGGGCTAATGTCATGGAGAATTTTGCGGTTGCCATATACATGGATGGCCGTATGATCGCGAACAATAGCGCTGCCAGGAAGACGACACAAAAAATGGTAGCCAGAAGCGGAATGCGAACAAAAAGACTGAAGAGCAACTCCCTCAGTACATGCTGTCTTTTGGGCTGGGTCCTTTCAGTCGTGGAGAATGTCGTTGCCATAAAATTCGCCTATAATGATTTTTGTTGCCTACTAAAATAAAAACAAGGCCCGGATCAGTCTTCTATACTAGGGAACCGTCCCCGTGGTCCCGTCGATTCGGTAATTCCAATTATAATTGGTCGAAAATGGCAGAATTGTATAGATGCCTTTGGTAAAGATCTTTGCCATCAGATCGTTAAATTCATCAAGTCTGGTTTTGGGAACAAATACGACATCAGCCGGTTTTAACCTCAAATTCGGATGGAGGTTTCCGGTTCTAATAACCGATTCGACATCGACTTTGAACGCGATGGGTTTCTCCAAGCCTTCATTGCGGAATATGACGACTTCTTTTAATTTGGCGCTATCCAGGGTGCCGCCGGCAAGCGCCAAGGCGTCGAGCAGAGTGAGCTTGTCGGATGTCAAATTATAGGCGCCGGGACTTGTGACCTCGCCGAAAATGAATAATTGGGATTGACTGATTTCTAATAAAATGATGTTGCAATGAAGATTGGCCACGAAGACTTTATATTTTTCATTGACGATCTTTTCGAGTTTGCTGACGGATAACCCTTCCGCATGAAGGGTCCCAATAATGGGAAAGGAAATTCGCCCATCCGGTGTGATGGGAGCGATTTTGCTCTGTCCTCGGGGGGCGGTGGTGATGGCCTTTTTCAGCTCAGCGATTTTTTCGTTGAACGCTTCCAGGGTGATCGTAACAGAAGGGTTTGTTAAGTAAGGAGCATATTTTTCATTGATTATTTTTGCCAGCAGTTCCGGTGTTTTTGATTCTGCATGGACATCGCCTATCAGCGGCAGGGTGACCTTTCCATCGGTACGAACCAAAACGCTGGAACTGAATTGGGGATGAAAGGGGAAATTGACGCTAATTCTATCCTGGACTTCCAGATAATAATTTTCCAAAGGTTCATCATAGCGAATATGGTACACGATTTCGACCACATCCCCCACACTCAAGCGATATTCCGGTGCATAAGGGACCGAGATTTCTTCAATAATTTGATAATCCGGATGGTGTACGGCCTTCTCCGGGGTTACCGTCAAAATGGTTTCGATTCTATCCAATTTCTTTAAATCGTCAGGGTTGCGAATGTGAGCGACAAATTGGTTATTGGTACTATCTGCCGTCTTGTTGTTCTCAGAATAACGATGGCAGGAGATGAAAAAGAGGCTAAAGAGGAGCATGGGAAAAATTAGTCCATCCCGAATACGTTGCGATCTTTTATTTTGAAACATAAACGAAGCCCTTCATCCTTCTGAAAATACTCTCTTTTCCGTATGTTGAAACCTGGATACAATTAGAGTAATTCTACATATCACAGTGTATTTCATCTGTGACCGACAACCTAGCGATTTAAGTATCTATACATCGTTAAGTGTCCATTATAAAGCCAGCTATGGAAATGCTTCCAATATAATCGCAGATAGATGAGGGTTTGCTCGCAGATAAATGAGGGTTTGCTCGCAGAAAAAAGGGGCCTTATGTATAATTTTTGACAACGATTCATTTATGTAACATTCTGATATTTCTATTAATAAAAATAGCAGTACTTCGATCAAGGATAGAAAAATAGTATAAATCCAAACAGTTAACCATTTCCAAATAATTAAAGGGTTTTTAAGGAGCCAAATCGGCCAAAAACGGTCACAATTGAGCCGTATCAATGTTGGAGGATTCCTCGGACTCGAGCCAAGAGTCGATTTTCTGGGCCAGCTCCAAACTAGGCAGATCGTGTCCGCGCAAAATATTGGATAGCGTGCTGGGGGCAATCGCCAAAATTTTAGCCAAAGTGCGCTGGCTGATATACTGTTCTTCGCAGGCATTTCTTATTTTTTTACGGTATTTGGGGCTGCACACTTCAAGTTGGATCGCTTGGGGTTTGCGACGGATTTTTTTGGATATGGGGCGCTTGGCTTTTTTATTGCGCGGGAGTTGTTTTCTGCGGAAGGCTTCAATCTCTTTTTGGGTCGGTTCGGGTGCGGCTTCAGGCGCGGTAATGATTACTTTTGATGAGAGCCAGGTTTCAACCCAGCCCTTGCTCCTGTCCGTGTCATCAAAACCATAGCCGTCCGGGAATTTTAATTTTTTGATGAGCCCCGCAGACAAAAGTATATCCCATGCTTGCAAGAGGCGGTCCCTCAGCCGACCGGCCCAGTCTTTGGTTCTGAATTCCGGGGCCGGAAGTTCACCGATTTCCTCCAGGATCCTGTCAATCCGGCGCATTACGGGGCGATTGCGGTGCGCGGTACCACCCGGTGCCGTTAGTAAAAGGTATCCCATTTTTTTAGAAAGCTGAGCCGTTTTGCGCTGGTTGCGGTAATCCAATTCGATTAGCACTTTGGCCATGCGGCTGGTCCACACCCTTTCCTGTTCCGTATTAAAGAAATGTTCCGCCCACTGACCCGCTCTGACAGACCAGGCGGTTTCGATGACTTCTTCTTTATCAAATAGCTTCAGCTGGTAGGTTTCAACTCTTACGATGTCAAAAAGCCGGTCGCCCGAATATTTGGTTCCCTTTTTGTTCCAGGGGAATGGATAACGTTCCAAATCAAAGTGGAGTGTTCGGAGCCGTTCCACTTCTTCATGAATCCGTTTCTCCATGATCCTCCGATCTTTGCCGTATTTCCGAATACCCTTATAGCGCAAGATCGCATCGGCATTTATCATAACAGATTCGCGCAAGGGAAATTTCGGTCTAATCCCCGCTGAAGGTTCACAAAGTTGTGCCAGAATCGCCAGCGCCACATCGGCTGTGAAAGGGTTGAGGCGTTCAACAAAGTCCCAGAGTGAGTCAACGTTTATTTGCATGTCTGGGCCTTTAGGCAGCATATCTGGATAATAGCGGATTTGGCCCCGACCGCTTTTATGAATTTGGCGGTAAAAGACTTGTCCTTCGAGCTGTGCCCACCCGCCAATCAATTTCCGGGCATTAGGCCCGCCTTTGAAAATGGCACGCAGCCCGGCAGCCACAACCGGATTATTTGGAACCACCCCGACACCTTTCGGAAAGGCATTCGGCACCGCCATCTTTTTTTTCGCTAAAGGGAATTTTTTTATTAATTCCTGGTATGGGAGCCCTGCTGACAATTGGTCGCTCTCTTGATTTGTATCCGAAACGATTATCCATGATAACGCATAGGCGATACAATCTTTAAGTTTGAGGGGACCAGCTTGAGGTTCTAAATTGTGATCGATAAATTTTTTCAGCCGATCTTTTCTCTTCAGCACCTCATTTTCTTCCATGGGCTGGAGAGCGAAATTGTATTTAGTTTCCACCTTTAGCGATAACCAGTAGATGATATAAATATAAAGTACTGAATTTCTTTCATCTGCATCGATGTCAGGTAGTTGGGCATAGATTTTTTTTTCCAGAAATGTGACTTGATCGTTAAACGGATTGCTTTTGAGCTGTTCTTTGACCTGATTTTTATTCTTTTTATAAATAGCTATTATCTTTTCGATGGCGCTTTTGGTTTGTTCAACGAAATCGTCCCGGATATCAAACTCGACTTTTCCACCCTCAGGCAAGTCTAAACGAACAGGAACATACAGTTCGGTACTAGCGGCTTTTTTGTCCATCGGTTATCAATTTACAAATCTTCAATTAAAAAGGTCGCTTAAAAAAGGGTTTGAAACAGGTTGTAAAAGAGAAATTCTGATTTTTAGTTTAAACAAAGATCCTTTTCAGATACGGTATTTTCATAATCATAGCAACAGAGAAATAGCTAAGCAAAAATGTTACCAAAGTAATTAACGGGATACTAAGCAGCGGACTGTAACTTAGGGAAGACAAATTAAATACTTTTTGAAGGGTTTCCAAAATCAGCGGGTGTATTAGAAATATTCCAAATGTTGCCGGGGTAACATTGTAGATGATGGAATTGATTCGTTCGGGGATGGCTTTTTTATGATGGAACACCTTGTAAATAATCAGAAAGATTGCTATGGATAAAATTATTACGGGCGGGCTAAAATAATCATAGAAAAACCGCCATCCTTTTACAATGTTAAGCTGGTTGACAAAGAATCCGGCACCTACCGCTATGCAAAGGATACTTACTAAAATAATGATTATTAAAGGCAAAATCCTTATTTTACTTTTGTCTATTAATCGGAGCTGGTAGCCGCAAAGATAGTATCCGATATATGGGAGGAATGTGGTAAAAATACTATGCGTATTTATAAAATCGATATGTTCTAGAATTGAGCAAACACTTCCCAAAGACAATATGCATAGTATACAATAATATCTTTCAGTAACCGAAGAGGATCGGACATAACTTCGAAAAAAAGGCGTAAATAAATACAATCCCAAAATCATATAGACGAACCAGAGATGATAATAAGGTTCTCCTTTCAAAATCATTGTGAGTATCTTTTGAAATCTTAATTCTTCCCTAAAGGATTCCAGCAGGATATATATTGTCGACCATATGACCAGTGGAACCAAAATCCGCCGGATTCGATTTTTATAGAAGCGTTTTAAACTTTCCTTTTTTATAGGGTCTAATAGGAGTGCGCCACTAACTAAAACAAAAATCGGTACGCACCAGCGAACCGACGCGTCTATAAAATTGGCAGCCCACCAGTTAAATGAAGTCGTTTCCGGTGCGAAAATAACAGCCGGGGCAGTGACATGGATGGCAATTACTGCAAAAGTGGCCAGAACCCTCAATAAATTGGCCCAGTATAATTCCATCAAACAAAAACTTTCAGTTGGGTTTGCGTTATCCTATCGAAAGCTCAAAAGAGAAAATGTTCTATATGTTGTTATCCATTCCTCATACTATAATATATATGGGGGTTCAAACAAAAAGTGACGATAGAGAAACAAATTTTGCCAAAGCGGGTGATTATGATCACTTTTTAAAGATGTTGACCCATGAAAATTAAACAATTTCGCTATTCCGTGGATAATTTCAGCTTGGTATCAATCGGGTAAACACATGAAACTTGGCGTCATCGGCCTTCCTCAATCCGGAAAGACAACCGTGTTTGAAGCGCTAATCCAAAGTGCCCTTGGCAAGAATCATAAGGGCGATTTCCGCATAGCAACCATTCCAGTCCCCGACGATCGGGTTGATGCGCTCAAAAGGATCTATAAGCCGCAAAAAACGACTTTTGCACAGGTGAAATTTTGTTTGCCTCAAAGGCCGGCAAGGGCCAAGACCGAAACCGGTTATGTGTCCCAAATGCGGGAATGCGACGCGTTGGTGCAGGTTGTGCGCAATTTTAGCGGCTATGGGTTTGAAACACCGCACCCGGTACGTGATTTTCAGGCCATGGCGCAGGAGTTGATTCTTGAGGACTTGGTGGTGGTTGAAAAACGCCTGGAACGGATCGCACTTGACCAGAAACGGGGCAAAAAACCCGATCAAACGGAGGTCAGGCTCTTAGACGAGTGCCGCCAACACCTTGAGGCGGAGCGACCGCTAAGAAAAAATCCCAATTTGGCTTTAGCGCCCCAATTAAGGGGGTTTGCATTTGTTTCCGCAAAACCGATGCTGGTTCTATTTAATAATGAGGATGAAGATGAGGCGCTTCCCAGTATCGAAAACATCATCGAACACGAAGAATGTCTGGTGATTCGGGGCAAATTGGAACAGGAGCTGACGCAGATGGAGATCGACGAGGCCCAAGAATTTCTCTCGGAATTCAACATCGCGGCTTCGGCCAGGGATCGCGTGATCCGAAAGTTGTATGAGGTCCTGGGGCAGATTTCGTTTTTTACGGTGGTTAGTGAGGAAGTGCGTGCCTGGACCATCAAAAAAGGGACCGCGGCCCTAGATTCTGCAGGAACGATTCACACCGACATGCAAAGAGGATTTATCCGGGCTGAAGTAATCGCCTATGATGACCTCATCCAGGCCGGCCATTATCGGGAGGCAAAAAAAAAGGGAGCCGTCAGATTGGAAGGAAAAGATTATGTGGTTCGGGATGGAGATATCATCAATTTTCGATTTAACGTCTGATAGGTGCCAATAAAATATTCCTTACCTAAAGACGAGGTAAGCAGCGTCTTCCAGGGCCGTCACCTCACCGATGATGCGGGCCAAAGGGATTCCATTCTGCTTTAATGCATTCAATAAGTCATGAGCTTGGCTTGCGGGTACCGCAACCAAAAGCCCGCCGCTTGTCTGGGGGTCATAAACAATTTCCCGATGCCAGGCAGGTAGATCTTCTTCAAATACGATGTGTTTCGCCACCAATTGGCGGTTGTATGCATTTACACCTGTCCGCATTCCTTTTTGATACATGGCCAGCGCTTCCTGCATGATGGGAACTGTTTCAAAGCTAAATTCCATCCGGACCTTGGAAGCCTTGGCCATCTCATGCCCGTGGCCGGCCAGACCGAACCCGGTCACATCCGTAGCGGCATGGATTTCAAAGCCATGCATGATCTCGGCGGCGGTTTTGTTGAGGGTTGTTATGACAGCCAGGCATTCATCCAAAGCTTGGGTTGAGACCCATTTTTTTTGATTGGCGTTAAAAAGGACGCCGCTTCCTATCGGTTTGGTCAGGATTATAGCATCTCCGGGCTGAGCGCCTTTATTGGTCCAGTATTGTTGCGGATGGACGATTCCGGTCACCGCCAATCCGAATTTGGGTTCATCATCATCGATGGAGTGCCCTCCGGCCAATACCGCTTCGGCTTCGGTAATTTTGCTCAAAGCACCTGAAATGATCTGGTGCAGGGCCTCCATTGGTAGTTTTTTGGAAGGAAAGCTCACCAGATTCAAACAGGTAATCGGACGGCCGCCCATGGCATACACATCACTCATGGCATTGGCGGCAGCAACCTGTCCGAAAAGATAAGGATCGTTTACCGGGGGGGTAATAAAATCCGCTGTAGTGATGATGGCTGTCTCATCATCCAGACGATAGATTCCCGCATCATCGCGGGTTTCATATCCTATCAGCAGATTCGGGTCATGATGCATTGGTAATTTTGATAAAAGTTCACCGAGCCCGACCGGGTCGATTTTGGCTGCTCAACCGCAGGTCTTGGATAAACTCAACAATGTGGGTTTCTTAAAAATGTTCCAATAAGCCATTCTCTATCTCCAGGTTATTTTCCATCAGTTGAAATTTAACGCGCATTTGTCCTTCTCGATTCACCGATTTCCAGACGGGATATCGGGTGGCAATCAAAATTGTATCATTAAGGCTTTTAGATCCAAATGGGTGAAAAATCCAATTGTTTATATCAATAAAGCCTTTACGGTAAATAGAAATAACAAATAGAGATAAAAAAGCTAGCGCTCCCGAGGATAACAAATACGGAGTCGTGCTCGAAAGGGGCCCGGTCGCAGAATAACCGTAAAGGCCGTTTTCACCGCAGCCGTATTTTAACGGCATTGGCGTGGGCCTCCAGGCCTTCGATTTCAGCCAGCCGGATAATGTCTTTGGCTTCTTGTTGAAAGGGCACCCGGGTGTAATGGATGAGGCTTGTTGTTTTGATGAAATTATCGACGCTAAGCGCTGAGGCGAATCTTGCGGTGCCCCCCGTGGGAAGTACATGGTTTGGTCCGGCCATATAATCCCCAACCGGTTCGGGTGTATAATTGCCGATAAATACGGCTCCGGCATGACGAACGGCCCTGACATGCTCCAGGGGATTTTTTATTTGAAGCTCCAGATGTTCAGCTGCGATTCTGTTTGCCAAACCAAAGGCCGTTTTTAAATCGGGGACAACAAGTATAGCGCCGTATTTGGACAGGGATTTTTCAGCAATATCCCGACGCTCGAGAATTCTTAATTGTTTGCCGAGTGCCTCAGACACTTCTTTGGCCAACGATCTGGAGGTCGTCAATAGAAGGGCCGAAGCCAAAATGTCGTGTTCGGCTTGTGAGAGCAAATCCGCTGCAACAAATTCGGGAATCGCCGTAGAGTCGGCGATAATCAGAATTTCACTGGGGCCGGCGATAATATCGGTTCCGACAGTTCCGGATAACGCTTTTTTGGCCAGCATCACATAGATATTACCCGGTCCGACAATGATATCGGCTTTGGGGACGATTTCGGTACCAAACGCCAAAGCGGCAACGCCCCAGGCACTGCCCATCTTGTAAACCGCATCGACTCCGACTTTTTGAGCGGCAACAAGAAGGTAGGGATTGACAGTTCCGTCCGCCCGTGGGGGAGTCGCCATAATGACTCGATCGACACCGGCGATTTTTGCCGGAATGGCACACATGAGGACGGTGGATACCAGCGGGGTATTCCCGCCCTTTCCCCCCGGTACATAAACCCCGGCTATCTCGATCGGGTTAACCATCTGCCCTACCAACGTTCCGGGTCTTTCAGTACTAAACCACGATTTTTTTAATTGTTGTTGGTGGAAAAGCGTGATCTGCTTTATGGCCCGATTGAGCGAGCGCACAAAGCCTTGGTCGACGTTTTTTTTGGCACTGACTATCTCGGCTGGTGTGATTTTTATCGAATCGGCGGTCAGGGCGGGCGAGTCAAAGCGGTTTGTATATTGAATGACGGCTTCATCACCGTATTTGCGGACATTGGTTATTATCCGGGAGACTTCACTTATATCCTTTTTTTTAAACCGAAGGCCGCGATTGATAATCGAAAGGATTCGGTTTTCGGCAATTTTTGAAGGGTAGTTGTAAATTTTCATCGATAATATTCCGAATACTTGAATCGCAATTTTGGGTCGGAATCCATCAATCGAAGCCGGACGGGTGCGGACGCTGGAATATCCCTATCCCATAGGGGTAGAAGTCAACATTTGTCAATACTTACCGGCTTCGATTTTGAAAAAAATTAGGATTTGACATCACTTCCTAAATTTGAACAACTGTAAACGAGCCGTGAGAAATTGTATGCCCGGAGGGAAACCGGCTTTTTGGATATATCCTGAATGACCTAAACTAACACAGGAGAGAGATACCGTATGAATCCGACCCGAATCTATAATTTCAATGCCGGACCTGCAGCGCTGCCACTTTGTGTGCTGGAAGAGATACAGGCCTCATTTTTGGATTTCAAGGGTTCAGGCATGTCCATCGCCGAAATCAGCCATCGTTCCCATTGGTTTCAGGATGTGATGGATGATGCGGTTGCCAGAACTCGGCGGCTTTTGAAACTGAATGATCGATTCCATGTTCTTTTTCTACAGGGGGGGGGCAAGCCTGCAATTCTGTATGATTCCTATGAATTTCCTGAGGAGTGGTGTTTCGGCCGATTATGTCGATACGGGAACCTGGTCGAACAAAGCCATCAAGGAGGCCGAAATTTTAGGAAAGTCCGTCAATGTCGTTGCCAGTTCAGAGAACAAAAATTATACCTATATTCCGCGAAATATCTCCTTTAGCCGCGATGCGGTCTACCATCACATTACATCCAACAACACCATCAAGGGAACCCAATGGCCTTGTTTTCCGGACACCGGTGATGCCCCCATTGTGGCCGATATGTCATCCGATATAATGAGCAGACCGTTTAACACCGATCCATTTGGTTTGATCTATGCCGGCGCTCAGAAAAATGTGGGACCCGCAGGTGTATGCCTGGTGATTATTCATGACGAGATGCTGGATTTAATTCTCGAAAACCTGCCGACGATGCTCAATTACCGAACATTTGTAGATAAAAATTCCCTCTTCAATACTCCCCCCTGTTTTGCGATTTATGCGGTTCAACTGGTGTTGAAATGGCTGGAGGTTGAGATCGGCGGTCTTGAGGCGATGGCCGAGACCAATAACCGCAAAGCGAGTCAATTGTACGGCCTTATCGATTCGAGTGATTTCTATACCGGGACAGCCGAGAAGGACAGCCGTTCTATAATGAACATTACGTTTCGGCTTCCAACCGAGGAACTGGAAAATGAGTTTGTCCGGCAGGCGCTTCAAAATGATCTCGGGGGTCTAAAAGGACATCAGTCCGTGGGAGGCTGCCGTGCCTCGCTATACAATGCCACAACCCTGGAGGCGATAGATCATTTGATCGGTTTTATGAAGTATTTTGAAGATAAAAATGGATAGTGCTTAGCATAACCAAATGGGATAATTCGGTATTTTTGTTTTGCTTGACAAGCGTATCTAAAGCGCATAACTAAAAGAAAGGATGTTTAAATGACGGTTGGAATTTAGAGGCATTAAACGATTGTTGCGTATGCCTACCATTGGGTCAACTTTTTACTTTTCACTGATGAAAGGAGGGTGTTTATGGACAAGATTTTAAGAATCAATATGGGCGCCGAAGGCGGCCCGCAGATCAAAGAGGATTCACCGGGTGAATACGCCGGCATCGGCGGCCGGGCACTGACATCAGCGATTGTTGCCAAAGAAGTGCCCCCCGAATGTAATCCCCTTGGGGAAGACAACAAACTGGTTATCGCCCCGGGGCTTTTGAGCGGCACCACGGCCGCTATGTCGGGACGACTTTCAACCGGTTGTAAAAGTCCGCTTACCGGAGGGATCAAAGAAGCCAACGCCGGCGGTCAGCCCTCGCAAATGCTGGCCCGTCTTGGATATGCGGCCATAATATTGGAAGGCAAGCCACAAGATGATTCGCTTTATAAAGTCGAGATCAACAAAGACGGCGTAAAGATAGTCGCCGATAACAGCCTTAAAATGCTGGGGAATTATGATCTTGTCGAGAAAATGATAAGCGAGTATGGCGAAAAAATTTCCTGCATTTCCATTGGACCGGCAGGGGAAATGAAAATGTGCGCCGCTTCAATCGCCTGCACCGATATGGAGCAAAGACCCACACGTCATGCCGGCCGGGGTGGTGTCGGCGCCGTAATGGGGACCAAAGGGATCAAGGTTATCGTAATTGATGATACGGATTGCAAAATGCGGCCGCCCCAGGATCCGGAAAAGTTTAAAGAAGCCAACAGAACATTTGTGGCCGGCCTTAATTCGCATCCGGTTACGGGTGAGGGCTTGCCGGCATTCGGGACCAACGTTTTGGCCAATGTCATCAACGAGGCGGGTGGTTATCCCACCAACAATTTCCAGATGGGTCAATTTGAAGGGGTTTCCAAAATCAGCGGTGAAACCCAGGCTGAAACAGAGACGGCGCGCGGGGGCCTGGCAACGCACGGCTGCCATCGCGGGTGCGTCATTCGCTGCTCGGGTATTTTCAATGACAAGGACGGCAACTTTGTCTCCAAGCAACCGGAATATGAAACCGTATGGGCTCATGGAGCCAATTGCGGAATCGATGATCTGGATGCCATCGCCCAGTTGGACCGGCTCGATGATGATTATGGGATCGATACGATCGAGATGGGGGCAACCGTCGCTGTGGCCATGGAAGCGGGGCTGGCCAAGTTTGGTGACGGCGAGGCCGCCATCAATCTGATCAAAGAAGTGGGAAAAGGATCGCACCTGGGCCGCATTATTGGAAGCGGGGCTGCCGTGACAGGGAAGGTTTTTGGCGTGGAGCGGGTTCCGGTGGTCAAAGGGCAGGCGTTACCGGCCTATGACCCGCGGGCGATCCAGGGGATCGGTGTGACCTATGCCACAACGACCATGGGTGCGGATCATACCGCCGGATATGCCGTCACCGCCAATGTTTTAGGAGTAGGCGGAAATGTCGATCCGTTAAAACCGGAGGGACAAATCGAACTTTCACGAAATCTTCAGATCGCCACAGCCGCGGTGGACTCCACCGGCATGTGTTTATTTATTGCGTTTGCGATTCTGGATCAGCCCGAAACATTTCAGGCTTTGATCGATATGATCAATGCATTCCACGGCTTGAATTTGACGGCTGATGATGTCACCGAATTGGGCAAATCAGTCTTAAAGAACGAAAGAGATTTTAATGCGCGGGCAGGATTTGGGCCCCAACACGACCGGTTGCCGGAATTCTTTTCAAAAGAAAAGCTGCCGCCTCACAATGTGACCTTTGAGGTCAAGGGTGAGGATCTCGATCAAGTGTTTAATTGGTAGCCGAAAAACTGTTATTGCATAAAGAATGGGGAGGCTCTCCGGGGCTTCCCCATTCTATTCTGTTAAAAAGTGCCTGAATGGAAAATCCCAGTTTTCGTTCGGGCACTAAATAGTTAAGCTGCAAGCTGCTTTAAATGCAAAAGATAGATAACATCAGTTTATACTTAAAGCTGAGGTCGGAATTACTGCCCAAGCTGTATCCGCTTCTTCAACAGGGATTTGAGGTTGAGGCATCGCTGGGGACCAGCATCAAAGCGTTTCTGGGTCGGAATTTTGACATGACCCATGATTATATCGAAAACCGGCTCCAAACCGTATTTCTGAATGGAAAAGCCGTCGACAACATCGACAAGGCAGTATTGAAATCGGGCTCAATCCTGGCACTTTCGACAGCAATGCCGGGGCTTGCCGGTGCCGTAATGCGGCGGGGTGGATACTTGACCGCCATGCGTGGTCAGATATCCCATCGTGAGGATGAAGAAGCGATGGTCGCTCAAAAGGGGAAGATCCGCATAAAATTATTTAATCTTTTAGTCAAAGAACTCGGTCCAACGTTTTTGCAGTATGGGATCTGGGTGCAGGGCAAATCCCTTGAGACGATATTAAAGCCTGAAGGGAAGGCTTTTACAGACGCATGTCGTGTTGCGATCGCAAACGGAGCCAGAACGGATCCGGATCAAGTGTGGCAGGAAGGGTGGGACGGGAAAGACGTCTTTTTAAAAGTGGAACTCGCCTGAAACCGGATGCATCTAAAATCGATTTGGGGCGAAGTTGTTTTTGATGTAGTTTCTAAATGCGGCTCGAAACCCGAGGGTGGCGTTTTAGGAGGCTGCTTTTTTAAGGGAAAGAAGGATTTTGGCCAGACCGGACTGAAACTCAGGGTCCGGCATGTGATCGACCCGAAAGGAGACCGCTCCCGGATGTCCGCCACCCCCCATGTATTTTTCCTCTGAGAAAGCGCTCCGAACGTCATCTTCAAGTCGTCTGAGATCAAAATCTTTATACCCTATGGCACGCCGCGCTTTGATAAAAATACAATCGACCCCTTCGGTATTTTGGCCTTCATAGTAAACGATACCGATTTTACCCGCTTTTTCAGGTACAATGTTCAATAAAAAGGTACGAAGCTCATCAAACCAGTCGGAGTCGTAGTCCCGGCAGACATCTTGAACCTCTGAGTGTGTGTTGTTTAGCAGATTCAAGCTGGCGATCCCATGGTCGATACGAATCCGAGCGGTGATTGAATCAATGCAACCCTGTTTCTCCGCATCCAAATAGTTCATGTATTCGATCACATCTTCAGGTTGTCCAAATTTTTGCTTGCGGGTTTCCGCAGGCTCAGTGGCACTTGGCGTCCAGGTTACATCTTCCAAACCGGTTCCCAGCCGGGTGATCCAGTGTTGATAATCCTCTTTGTAAGGTACCACATGCCCACCGAGAGTGTCCCAGGAAATCCCCGTTATTAGCGCAACCAGGATGTTGCGCTGGCTGAATGGATCACTGAGATCCGGGTATTCGCGACTCAACAGGGATAAGATCTCGGCGATGATTTCGGTGTTGGCGTTGGCCAAACGGAAGAGCTTTATTCCGTATTCGGTCATTTCTTCGCTGTCTGCCCCGAAATGGTGGTCAATCTCGATCACGGGTGGTTTTTTAAGAAGGATGTGTTCCTTAATTGTTGAATAAAGCGGCACCAGCTTTGTATTGGCCGTGTCAAAGAAGATCACCGAATCGATATGATCCCTAATATCGGTGATGTCTTCATTTGACGAGAGCGTGTGCAGGGAATTGAAATCGATGATTTTTTGCAGAAAATCGAGATTATCCCCCAAACCCTCGGCAAGTACGATATGTATCTTTTTGCCGAGCAGCCGGAAATAGAGGGCCAGGGCGACCATGGAGCCGACGGAATCGCCGTCCAGATCCCCGGCAAACAGGAAGGCCTTGCTCTTTTTAATCAAAGCAAGCGCTTTGGCTAAATTCGCCTCCCATTCGGTCCCGGAAATGGGAATCTTTTCTTTCATTTTTTCGACCTTTCAGCAGTTTCAAAAAGTATAGGAAATACAAACCATATGTGTCAAGAAGGCAATTGGCAGGCCATGGATAGTCTGCATCGGATCGCTTCCAATTGAAATTTTTTTCTTGAACGCATCTTGTAAATTATTTATTCATCAGGACGGATATTCAATTAAGAATTTTTTTCTATCTGTGGAGGAGGAAACTGTCGATGCAAACCTATACCATCCATCCCTTGGTAGTCGGAATCAATGAAACCGACCAGGGCATCATGACTTATCTGCGTGATTACGGCAAAAGGATTTATCTTCCCATTTATGCCTTTTATATTATGGGTGGTACGAAAAATATTATTGTGGACACCGGCCTGGAAGATTTTATGGTGCCCGAGGGGGTTGAGGAAAACTATGGATTCCGGATTCTTTATTTTGAGGATGCCCTCAAAGGCGTTGGTTTAACGCCTGATAATATTGATGTGATCATTCACACGCACCTGCATAATGACCATTGTGAAAACGATTACAAATGCCCCCGGGCGGAGGTATATGCTCAAAAAGCCGAACTCGAATTTTTAAGAAGCCCTCATCCCATCGATCATCGTTATTACCCGGATATTTTGGACGGGGTTAATGTCATTGAAGTGGATGGTGATGCCGAGCTGTTTGACGGAATTGATGTTATCCTGACCCCCGGACATACATTGGGAGGACAGTCGGTGTCGATTAACACGCAGAAAGGGCGGGCCATTATTACCGGTTTCTGCTGCAACGATAAAAACTTCCCCAACACCGGCCCGGCGATAACCCCGGGTGTTCACCTCAATGCCATGCAAGCCTACGATTCGGCTCAAAAAGTAAAAACAATGGCCGATATTCTCATTCCCTTACATGACCTGTCTGTCGGGAAGTCGGCCCAAATTCCATAAGTTTGATAGGGACAAACCCCAAATGGCCCAGAAAAATGATATCGTGTTGATCTATTTTGAAGATAAACCACTGGCATTCGCCCGCATTGAGGGTATTTTGTCGGATGCAAAACCGGATTGGTATCATGTTAAACTGCTTTTTCTTCAGGTACCGCTACAGGTGGTTACATGGATCCTGAGGGATACGTATATCAACGGTGAGACATTTACGATGGGTGGTAAAAAAATGCGTATGGAAAAGGTGGTTTGCCCCCCTGACAATGAGTCGCCAAAAGAACAAAAAACGGAATCCATCCCCGATGGTCGAGAAAAAAAAGCAACAAAATCAAATAAAAGCAAAGTCATATCCTTAGCCGATTTAAAAAAGAAATAGGCCTTATACAAAAACCCGCTGCATCATGAGCTCTGATTCTCTCCAGCCGTCTCTCCCCATCGTCATTTCCGCTTCCCGCCGGACCGACATCCCGGCTTTTTACATGCCGTGGTTTATGAGGCAGATCGAGAAGCGGAGATTTGAAATAACGAATCCATTTAACCGCAAAACCTCGGTGGTTTCGGTGACGCCTGGCCGCGTGCATACGATTCTGTTTTGGTCTAAGAATTTCGGCCCTTTTATCGAGGGCGGCTATGGGCATACGCTTGAAGGGATGGGCTATCATCTTTTTTTTAATTTTACGATCAATTCAGAAGATTCTTGCTTGGAGCCCCACGTTCCTTCTCTGGAAGAGCGTTTGAAGCAACTTGAATATCTTTGCCGGAATTTTGATGCACGCGCCGTCAATTGGCGGTTTGATCCGATCTGTTTTTATAAAAATAGCACAGGAAAGCTCAACGACAACCTGGGGGATTTCGAGGTGATCGTTCAAAAGGCCTCCCAATATGGAATTCGCAGGTGTATCACCAGCTTTATGGATGACTATGCCAAAATCCGTAAAAGGATTTTGAGAATGCCGGGATTCGCTTTTATCGATCCACCGATTAATAGGAAAATGGAAATCATCCTCAAAATGAAGACGAAGCTTTGGGCCAAGGGGATTACGCTTTCGACCTGCTGCGAAAAAACGCTTTTGGAGAGACTTCCTGCCGGGTCGGGGATTCGCCCGAGTTCGTGTATCCCCAATGATTTGCTGATGGCGCTTTTTGGGGGCCACGTTTCAATCAGACAGGATCCGGGCCAACGAATTAAGGCGGGCTGCGGATGCAAGGTTTCGATGGACATCGGATCCTACCACTTGCATCCGTGTTATCATAATTGCCTTTTTTGCTATGCCAACCCGGAAAATCCCCTAAATCCGAATTTAGAAATCCAAAACCGGATGACAAATGCATAAAAGACTATCCATCGGTTCTGTTACCCTGGAAAATGGGGTGATTTTAGCCCCGTTGGCCGGCATAACCAATCTCCCTTTTCGACAAATAGCCAAACGGTCCGGATGCGGATTGGTCTACTCTGAAATGATCAGTTCTGCCGGACTTGTTCACCGCGCTCAAAAAACGATACAGATGCTTGCGAGCCAGCCGGAAGAGAAACCGCTGGCGGTACAGATCTTCGGCGCTGATCCTTCCATAATGGCCGAAGCGGCAAAAATCGTAGAAAATTCGGGCGCTGACATTCTAGATATCAATTTTGGCTGCTCGGTTAAGAAAATCCTTAAGACCGGATCCGGAGCAGCCCTTATGCGTGATCCGAAACGGGCCGAAAAACTTCTAAAATCCATCCGTGGCGCCGTCAAGATTCCCGTTTCCATAAAAATTCGAACCGGCTGGGACCGGTCAGGCGGTCAGGCTTTAATTCTATCGAAAATTGCCGAAGCCTGTGGCGTTGATGCGATTGCCATACATCCTCGAACCGCCAACCAGGGATTTAGCGGAAAGGCCGACTGGTCGATTATTGCGCGGGTAAAAAAGGAGATAAAGATTCCCGTGATCGGAAATGGGGATATTTTTGGGCCAAAAGATGCCCTCAACATGATTTCTGAAACCGGATGCGACGGGGTAATGATCGGCCGTGCCGCCATCGGGAATCCGTGGATTATTTTTCAGGTGCTGGCAGGTATCGCGAATGTGGATTTACCCCCAGTCAGTTTCAGGAAGCGATTTGAAGTCATGATGGAATATCTTGATGCCAGCGTTAGATATTGTGGTGAGGAGAAGGCCTGCTATATGTTGCGCAGCCGTTTGGGATGGTTTTCAAAGGGGCTTCCGCACAGCAGTCAATTCCGGGATTCGATCAAGCATATTTCATCCAGAAGTGAGGCCGCAACGCTGATAGCGGCATATCAGAAAATGGTGGAATCTTTTGCAGCTGCAAGAATCAAACAGGCCTAACCGCGGATTTATTAATTCCGGCACGGGGTCCGAATCGTTAGGGATCCTGCGCCGGAATCTTTACACCGCCACGTATATGCATATATTAGCTATTTTTTGTCGTCCGGCATTTCAATCATACCGTCCCACGTATCGACTTTAGACTCCGCTTTTTCTTCGCCAAACCAGTGGGTGGTTACCGATTTTAGTTCCGTATAAAAGCGGATTCCGTCGGGACCCATGATGTGCAGATCGCCGAAGAAAGAATTTTTGTGACCTGTAAATCCGAAAATACCGACCGGAACCGGGATGCCCACATTAATCCCAACCATTCCACCATGCGTGCGTTTTGCGAATTCACGGGCATAGTTGCCGTTTTCGGTGTAGATCGCAGAACCATTGGCAAACTCACTGCTGTTCATCAGAGTGAGCCCTTCCTCAAAGCTATCCACCCGTTTGATATAGGTAACTGGGCCGAACACTTCTTGCCAGCCGCAAGACATCTCGGGCGTTACTTTATCGAACATTGTGGGTCCAAGGTAAAATCCGTTTTCAAATCCCGGAACAGTAACGTCGCGGCCGTCGAGCACAAGTTCCGCGCCCTCTTCGATACTCTTTTCAATCCAGCCTTTGATAAACTGGCGATGGCCTTCATTCACGACCGGTCCAAGTTCCGATGTTTTATCGTAGGCTGGGCCGATCTTGAGCTCGGAAAGCCGCTGTGAGAGTTTGGCGACAAACTCATCGGCAATAGCATTTTCAACGACCAGGACCGGCAGCGCCATACAGCGTTCACCCGCACATCCGCAGGTGGCATTGGCGATTCCGGCAACGGTCATATCCAGGTTGCAGTCGCGCAATACCAGGGCATGGTTTTTAGCCTCGCAAAGCGCTTGGACCCTTTTATCGTGGGCCGCCGCGGTCGCATAGATGTGTCGGCCCACCGAAGTTGAACCGACAAAGGAGACACCCTTTACATCGGGGTGTTTTAATAGAATTTCGGCTTGGTTCCTTCCGCAGGTGACAAGATTGATGACACCCTTCGGCAATCCCGCTTCTTCCCACAAATCGAGGATTCGCATGGAGCTTCGGGGTACGAAGCTGGCTGGTTTGATGACGAAAGTATTGCCGGTTGCAACCGCAAGGGGTGTCATCCATCCGTGGGGAATCATGGCCGGAAAATTCCAGGGCGCGATTCCGGCAAATACGCCGAGCGGCTCCATATACTGGACGGTATCGTAACCGCCGGTGATATTCATAACCGAACTGCCTTTCATCAGATGGGCCATACCGCTCGCATACTCTACCACTTCGTTCGTTTTGGCGATGCAACCGACAGCCTCGGCCCAGCATTTTCCCTGCTCTTCGCTAACCAGATGGACCAGTTCGTCAAAATTCTTGTCGACCAGAGCCTTCAATTTGAAAAGGACCTGGGCACGCTTGGTTACGGGCGTATCCGCCCATTCGGGGAAGGCTTGACTGGCAGCCTCAATCGCAGAGTTCACTTCTTCCTGTGTACACTGGGGCGCCAGCGCAGTCACTTCACCGGTAGAAGGGTTGAAACATTCCATATATTTTTCGGTTTTGGACTCCCGCCATTGGCCATCAACATAATACTTCAGTTTTTCAGGTGTGTCTGACATTGTGCCTCCTTTGCAGCATTATTGGTGCAGGTTTTTTATTTTTTCCCAATGCATCTTCAAAAAACTTATTTGGCCTGTTTTTCTTACCGGTGCTTGGAAGTAATCGGTTTTTTTTGGGGCGCAAGTATGTTTAAAAGTTGCCTGTATGTCAATAATTTATTCCATGTTTCATGTAAAATATTTGCGGTTACGCTTGGCCGAGAAGATATCGTCTTAAGGTTTCAAAGGCAAAGCTTATGATGCGTGCGCGGCTTCCGTGCGAGATACCTCCCAATGGGATGTGTCTGCAAACAGGTGCGGTCTCTTTGCGGCTTATGCCGATAAAGGTATTTCCGGCGACTGTTTTAAACGGGCCCACATCCGGATCCTCATCTCCGATAAGGGCCATAGCGATGTCGGTATCCGTCTGTCTGACAAGGGCATGGACCAGATTTTCAGTCAGTTCCTGAGAAGGGGCGGGCGATTTGTGCGTGTGTGCCAAATAGACCGCCGCCGCGCTTTTTAGCGATCGGGTTTGGGATGAGGTTAACAGACTAAATGCGCCCGCGATTTCGGTCAACCGGGCAGTGAATACACCGCCCGTATTGGTTTCCAGCAAGGCGAGTTTCATTCCGGCGCTTTGAAGCAAATCGCAAACCTTTTCTGCGATGGTTTCCTCATCGAGACCGAAGATGATATCGCCCACCCTGGCGCGCACTTTTGCCTCCATTTCGTCGAGCATTATGGTTGCGGAATCCGGATGGTCCGCCTTGGCCGCGATCCGGATATCGACTGCGCCGATATGCGCCGCCAGTCCCACCGTTGGATTATCGGATTCCTCCAAATCGCCGATCATCCGGTCGATGTTGCTCTCGCCGATCCCGGCAGTGCGCAGAATGCGTGTCTGAATGACGGTATTGATTCTGAATTTCTTTATCAGATAAGGCAGCACCATGTGTTCCGATAAATAACAGAGTTCTTGGGGGACCCCCGGGAGGGAAACCACACATCGGCCGTTCTGTTCCACGATAAACCCCGGTGCGGTTCCGACCGGATTTTCAATCGGTACGGCACCTTGGGGGATATAAGCCTGCCGTTTATTGTTTTCCCCCAGCACTAGTCCGCGCCGTTTGAAGAAGGTTGCGATAGCATCCAGAAGGGTTTGATTGAGTACAAGAGGGCGGTGAGTTGCAACGGAAACCGCCTCCCGAGTCTTGTCGTCAACCGTGGGGCCGATACCGCCGGAAGTAATGACGAGGTCGCATCGCTTAAGCGCCGCAGAGATGCTTTGGGCGATCCGGTCGGTGTTGTCTCCGACGGTGGTTTTGCGAAACACATCGATGCCGATCCGGGCCAGCTGTCGGGCTAGGTAAGATGCATTGGTGTCGATGATTTGACCGAGCAGAAGCTCGGTTCCAATCATGACGATTTCGGCTTTCATATTTCTCTTCCTCCTCCATTTTTCCGGTAATGATACCGAATGATCCGGTGAGGGATCCGGCTCGGATGTCAATATTGTTACGGTCGGAAAGATCAAGTACGCCTAGGCGCATGTTGCCGATGCGATTGAAAATAAGTACCTACCTCCGGCGGTACGGCTGTAAATCGGAGGGTATGTGTGTTTTGAGATTTGGTTGAGGATTGGATGATTTTCCCATAAAAAACTTTGGCAATAAGATCGGCTTCCACATCGCTTAAATTCATTTTGAGATTGGTAAGGTTGTCAACCGGTTGTTCCAGTTTTATTTCGGCGCATTTTTTTGAAAGCCGAATGATAGATCCTGCCAGGCCCTCCTGGCCGACATGCTTTCCGTCCAGAAGGGTATAGCGGAGCGGGATTTGCAGCACCAGCGTGAGAAGATCAGAGTCCTCATCCTGTAGGGTGAGATTATAGCGTCCGGCCAGTCCGCCGACTTCATAAATCCGGATCGGTGTTTCGGCGCCTTTGGGGAGCACCTCTTTTTCATTGTCAATCCGGAGTAAGTCACGCAACTCATTACGAATCGACTCAGAAACGAAAATCTGCCCCCCAGCGGTGTAGGATTCGATCCGGCTGGTCATATTGACACCTCTACCGATGACGGTGTACTTGGCTCGCTTGCTGGATCCGATATTACCTAAAATGACTTCATCTTGATTAACACCGATCCCCATCTCCAACTCCGGCAGCCCATGTTCAAAATTTTCTTTATTAACTTTTATCATGGCGTTTTGCATAGCCAAAGCGCAGGCGACGGCTCTCTGTGCTTGATCTGGCATTGCCTGGGGAGCACCAAAGATGATCAGTAAGCCATCACCAATAATTTCATTGATGATGCCGTTGTACTTCAGAACCACCTCCCCCATCACCTCGAAGTAAGCGTTGAGCATGTGAACCACCTGCTCGGGTTTAAGGCGTTCGGAAAGCGCCGTAAAGCCTCTTAAATCGGTCATTAGCATTGCAATCCTCTTTTTGACACCGCCCAGTTCTATAGAGGAGGGATTTTCGATAAGGGAGTTCATCACCTCGGTCGAGAGGTAGCGGCCAAACATTTCTTTTAAAAATGTGCTCATTTTCGTGAGCTTTGCGTGCTCTTCGATGAGGTTTTTTTCGGTTCGATCGGTAAAAGATTTTCCCGAAAAGATGAATATGAAAAAGATGAAAAAGATATTGTACAGAATAAACCGATTTCGCCTTGTTACGGCAGAAGGGTCTATCTGAAAAGCCGGTGTGATGTGTTGGTAAAGAACCAAAACGGCAACAAAACAGAGCGCTCCCAGTAGAATCATTAAACACATCAATTTTTTCTGGTCCCTGGGGAATACCAGAAAGGCGGAGGCAATACCGATGAAAATGAAGTAATGATCGACAATGTTTTTACCGCTTAACGGGAATAGAAATAGCGTAATGGTGTAAAAAAGAAGAAAGCTATAAATCCTGGCGAGGGTATAGTGGTGCCTTAATTGAATTGGATATACCCACAGGCACAACACAAAACCTGCAAAATAAACTATGACTTCAACCGGGGAAGTTTTTTCATGCGTGATACTTCTTAAAAGCCAGGTCAAACAGACGAGTCCGAAAAATAGTATTCCGATGTTAAGGAAACGGATGTGCTTTTTTTCCGTGGGTGGGGTGTCTTTTGTGATGCCGATATCGCCGATTGTCCAAAATAGTTTGTATACTAAATTGAAAAACGCCATAGCGCACCTCTATAGCAAACGGGTTAAGGTAAGATGGTTTTCCTAACGGTGGAATCCCACTGATGCAGGACGGTCGTTTTTTCAAAAGCAATGAAATGAGCGTTGGAGGGTTTTAAATCGGATTATAACTATTTAAATCACTTAGGGATAACGGAATTTCCGGGCATAATCAATTGACCTGAGACCATCACGGCTTCAGCCTTGTTTTCATGGACTGTCTTTATCCGGATTTCACCGGTTTTCTTGCCCCGAAGATAAAACCGCTGGCCGTCAGCGCCCTGCATAACACGGCTGGTATTAAAAACTTCAAACAATTGTCCCGGTTTTAATCCGATTTTTGCCCCCCCCGAAATAATAATCTGGTTGGCGTCTGCCCGGAGAACAAATCCGACCCACGGAAGAGGGCGGATTGTATCGCAAATCTTTTCGCTCGTTGTGGCGGCGATCTCATCTAACACTTCGTTGAGCAAGTCGAGGTTCCGGATTTTGGTGTTCTGGGAATCCTCAAGATCGGTTTGGTCAACTTCTATTTCTTGAAGAAACACTTCATCCATCAGTTTGGCACCGCTTTCCGTGTCAAACATTTCAGCCGCCACTTGCACCTCGATCATCACACGCGAGTCGTTGAACCAGGGCAGTAAGCCTCGAACCCAACGGAGGAGCCCTTTTTTTTCGTGTTTGTTACGGATACCGAGCAAACTGACGTTAAGAACGGCGTTAAAACCAAGCGGTTTGGCTTTCTGGGCCAGTACGAAACCGTCGATTTTACCGGCCGAATTCAGCGGCAGGTTGATTAGAAATGTAGGAAATCCAGGGTCCCCAATAAGCACTAAATACGTTGTCGGGCACGATGTTTCCAGGGTTTTGAACAATGCGTTTTGAAAAGATGTGTCAAAGTTAAGTTCGTTATATTGGGTCTTGTTTTCAAAGCGGGTAAAGCCGATCTTTTTTTTAAGATAAGCATGGGTCGTTTTTGAGGAATTAAAAGGTATTAGGCGACGGACCAGTTCGGCGGACGATTTTTTCGCTTTGTGAAAAGATGCACAACTCCCCATCAGGAATGAAAATATAACCACGGTACAAATCACAAAAATACAATAGGACAAGCCTTTTTTTCTCATGATTGCCTTTCGTAATCGGCACGCACTGTGGTCGAAATACCGCCCCGGGCCGTAAAATGGCCTGAGACTTCCATCCATTTCGGATCCAGTACGGCAACGAGATCATCCAGGATCTGATTGACGACATGTTCGTAAAATACGCCGACGTTTCGGAACTGCAGCAGATAATACTTTAGTGACTTCAATTCGACTATTTTGCACTGAGGTCGGTATTTAATAACAATGGTTCCAAAATCAGGGAGGCCCGTCATCGGGCACACGGATGTGAATTCCGGTTGCTCGATGGTTATGTCCACACCGCGATGTTTTTGATATTGGTATTCGATAGATTCGAGGGCACTGCGCTGAACCGTGTCCGGTTTTTCAATTCGATTGTGGTCTGATGATTTTATTAAAGCGGTCATATTTCCATTCCCCAAAGAGATACTCTGAACCGAACTGAAGCTTACTAATAGAGATTATATCATTTGTCAAACAGACTGTTTTGTAACCGTTCACGGTTCGAGGCTCAGGGTTCATAGGCTAAAAAAAGTTGAATTTCAGGACTTATAGGAAGATTACAAAACGACCAACCCTGAACGGTGAACCTCTGAACCGTGAATCCGTGAACGAGTACTTCAATTGTCTTGACAGAGCGCATTTCTTTTGTTAACAATCCAAGATTATTTAATAAATAGCGATTGGGAGAACAAAACGAATGGCCACAATTGATGAGCAGATTCTGCGAGCAGCCAAAGAAATCGTCGTTAAATTCATTGAGGTCGGCAGGGTTTCACCGTCCGGTTTTCCACAAGCATTTAAGAATGTGTACACATCCATCAAAGCCGCCGTAAAAGACCTTGAGGATTTGCCTCCGGCCAAGGATGAAGAAATCGAGTGATCCGTTAATGAGCCTCAGCCCAATTTTTTCCCCACGCAATATTGACCTTTAAGGGAACCTTTAGACGCCAAACCCCCTCCATCATTTCGGCAACCAATTTCGTGACGCCTTCGAGTTCCTGCGGCGGTACCTCAAAAACCAGTTCATCATGTACCGAAATCAACATGGATGTCTCTAAACCGGCTTCCTTCAGTGCCGCATCGATTTTAATCATTGCGATCTTGATCAGATCGGCGGCGGTTCCTTGGATCGGCGTATTAACAGCCGTGCGTTCCGCGAATTGGCGTATATTCTTGTTGGGGCTTGTAATGTCCGGGAGAAGCCGATGTCGGCCGAGAAGCGTGCTTGTTTGTCTCTGTAGGCGAGCATTTTTGATAGTCTGGTCGATAAATCTTTTAACCCCTTTGTATCTTGAAAAATAGTTTTCAATGTAAGTTTGAGCCATCTTATTGCTGATTCCGAGCTCTTTTGAAAGGCCGTAGGCGCTCATGCCGTATATGATTCCAAAATTGATAATTTTGGCTTGACGTCGAAGCTCCGGTGTTACAAAGGCCGGGAAAATCTGAAAAACTTCACAAGCGGTTCGGGTATGAACGTCTTCATCTTTCAAGAATGATTTTATCAGAATCGGATCATTTGCGTAATGGGCCAGAATTCGAAGTTCAATTTGAGAGTAATCCGCAGATACCATATGCCACCCTTCGTTAGGGATGAAGGCACGGCGGATTTCTCTGCCCTCTTCGGTCCGAATCGGGATATTTTGAAGGTTGGGATCCGAGCTGCTGAGACGGCCCGTGGCAGTTATGGTCTGGTTGTAAGAAGTGTGAACCCGACCGGTTTGCGGGTGAAGCAGATCAAGCAACGCATCCGCATAGGTCGATTTCAGCTTGGCCAGTGTCCTGTGTCTCAAGACCAGTGCGGGGAGTTCGTGTCGATTAGCCAAGGCTGTTAATACGTTTACATCGGTTGAATAGCCGGTTTTCTTTTTGGTTTTTTTGTGTGTCGGCAGTTTCAATTTTTCAAAAAGAATGCTTCCCAGCTGTACCGGAGATTTGATGTTGAATTCTTCGCCCGCCAGGGCATAGATATCTTTTTCAATCTGTTCAAGCTGGCCTTCGAAAGCGTTTGAAAGGCGCCGAAGGCGGTATTTATCCAACAATACGCCTTTCATCTCCATCCTCATCAAGACCGAAACCAGCGGCATCTCGACGGTTTCTAGAAGCGTATTCAATTCCAACGGTTTTAGTTTTTTAAATAATACATCGTAAGCCATCCAAGTGATGTCGGCATCTTCACATGCATAAGGAACGGCTCGCTCAACGGGAACTTGATTAAAGCCGGCCAGTTTTGGAGATTTACCGATGATCTCTTTATAAGTGATCGTTTTATGGTCCAAAAAATCGAGCGCAATTTGGTCTAAATTATGCGCTCGCTTCGTAGGATTCAACAAATAGGAGCCGAGCATGGTATCAAAAACAACTCCCTTGAGGTTTGCGCCGTGTCGTTTCAGCACGATCCAGTCATACTTGATGTTTTGTCCGACCTTTTTGATTTTGGGATTTTCAAGAACCGGCTTTAATTCCCGAAGGACCATCTCGTGTTTTAGCTGCTGCGGCGCCTCGGGATAATCGTGGCCGCACGGAATATAAAATGCCTGGTGCGGTTTTACAGCAAAAGATAAACCGACGATTTGAGCCGTCATCGGATTTTTTGAGGTGGTCTCGGTGTCAATGGCGAAAATCGCGGCTTTTTCAAGCCGTGAAACCAGTTCGTAAAGATCATCCGCATCAAGCACGGCCCGGTAATCTTTGGGATGGGTGTCTTCCTTTGCCGAAAACATCTTTTGAAACTGACTGAATTCAAGGGTCTTAAACAGCTTGGAGAGCGCCTGGGCGTCGGGCGGCTTACGCCTCAAATCTTCGGGATGAAAGCTTAAGGGTGCAGCGGTATCAATGGTAACAAGGGCTTTGCTCAAGAAGGCTTGTTCTTTATGGGTTTTGAGGTTTGTGCGCTGTTTGGTTTTGGTGATTTGGTCCACTTTTTGATACAGGTTTTCCATGCTGGCGTAGGTTTGAATCAGGGAAAGTGCCGTTTTGGGTCCGATGCCGGGCACACCGGGTATATTATCGGAAGTATCTCCGGATAAACCCATTATATCAATTAGTTGCCATGGATTGATTCCCATAGTGCCGGTGATGAATTCAGAATCGATACGCTTTTCTTTCATCGGATCCCAGATGGAGACCCTTTCACTGACAAGCTGCATAAAGTCCTTATCCCCGGTAACCATGACCACAGCAAAGCCGGCCTCTTGCGCTTGATGCGCCAGGGTACCGATCAGATCATCGGCCTCGTAACCCGACATCTCAAAAACCGGCAAATTGAAACCTGCGACGACATCTTTTATGTATGGGATTTGGGCCGCCATATCTTCCGGCATGGGGGGACGATTGGCCTTATATAGATGATACATTTTATGTCTGAATGTCGGGGCTTTGGTATCAAAAAGGATGGCTACATATTCGGGGGATTTGTCTTCGATTAGTTTCAACAGCATTCGAGTAAAGCCAAAAACAGCGTTCGTGGGAAGGCCCTGGGAGTTGGAAAGGTTGCGGATGGCATGATAAGCACGATAGATATAAGAAGATCCATCAATCAAATATAATGTCTTAGCAGATGAGTTCACCGAGGCCTCCCGAATTTTGCTAAATATTTTAATAATCCATTAGTTGACATTCGTTACCTCCTGAAATAATTTAACAAATAAAGGATCGACGGTGTGGGAAAATGGTGAACTGTATCCATAACAAAATTGAGATCAAACAACAAGATAATGAATCGGTGCCTAAAAATTGAGCATGCACGTCCATGTTAATAGGTCGGGTCACAGGACAAGACGCCACCCCCAAAAACAATCTTGTGATTGCCATTGCTGCAGTGAAACGGTCCGTTTTTGCTGGCGATGCAGATGCGGTTTTGCCATTTGCCAGGTTTGTATGCTGGAAAACATCTGGGGGATGTCTTGTAACGGCATCGTATGGGAATGCCCCGACTGCGGCTCCTTCAATGGGTTTGGCAACCAGTGAAAAGCAAGTATGATTTAAACTTGCAGGATCTTTTCGAGATCTTTTAAGGTGCTGATATGCAGATCGGCCTTAAGGCTTCGATTGCGATAAGCCACAAAAATAGTTCCGGCGGCATGAGCAGCTTTTTGATCCAGTTCCGAATCACCGACATACATGATATGTTGCGGCTTTAAGCGGAAGTATCCGGCAACCTTATCTAACATATCGGGATAGGGTTTGGGACGTTCGACATCGCGCGTGCATACCACAAAGTCAAAATCATCCTTAAGTTCAAATTCGGTAAGTACACGCTCGATCGAATCGGTCCGGTTTGTTGCCACGGCAGTTTTATATTGCGGCCTTAATTTTTTCAGCAATGGCTTTAGGTTGGGTTCGATTTCCATCAGGGCAATGAGGGGAACATAATTCATTTGTTCCCGATAAGCGTGCACGGCGTCCATGTTATTCTCATTTGGAAAAAGAAAGGCGAGGACTTTTTCAACGGGATGCATTTGCGCGAAAGCAAACTGGGCCGGATTCATTTCCGTCTTGCCAAGATGCTTCAAGATGCGATTATAAAAAGCCTTATTGGCCTCCAGCGTGTCAAAAAGGACGCCGTCACAATCAAAAGCGACGGCTTTTACGCTTTTATTGAAATGCACTTTACCCTTTCGGTTTTTCTGAAATCTGACCATAAACCCGGATTTTGATCTCAGAACGAAGGGGACTGTCTGTTTTTAAGGTAACCGATTCAACATAGCGGCCTTTGTTTGGTTTCAGATTGGTAACCGTCAATTCATATGTGGTCGGTACCGTGCTATTGATCGCTTCAAGTTTGGCGGAGATATTTCCGCTCTTTTTTGTCTCCACGGCTACAATCTTGAAAGGATATTCTTTTTTGGGTGTAATGGTTACCGTTTTTTTAAGGACCGTTTCCACTGTCCCCCTTAGGAAAACGTTATTTTGGCTCAGGGTCACAAATTTTTTAACTAGCCCGGAAATCGTCAGTTTAATGATCGGGAGCTCTTTTTGGTTGGTTTTTATCTTTATTTTTTTGGTAACGCGGTGTCCGCCGTAACCTTCGGTATTAACTTTGATCGTGATTTTTCCCTCACCGCCGGGAGGGATCTGCCTCGGGTAAGAGACAGCCGTACACCCTCACGTGGTTTCAACCTTGATAATCTTCAAAGGCGCATTCCCTTTATTCTGAATAACAAAATCATGTAGAACTTCAATCCCCTCCAAAACAGATCCAAATTCGTATCGATAGGCAGGCAAATAAGCATTGGGCGAATTAAAGGGTTCAGTTTGGCTTCCTGCCCCAACAGTTGCCGCAAAGATAAGGCCAAAAGCGACCGCAATGCGCATTGAATGGATAATTTTCATAGATTAAATCCCTTCTGATCTTTGATCTAATGTCTACCAATATTAAAATGATAGCGTTTGACTGCCAAATGTCAAGGTCCAATTTGGTAAGAGGGAAAGTTCGAAGTTAGCAATACCGTATTTTGAACAAGGTCACAGCATGGACATCGGATCGACATCCACTACAACCTTGATATGCCGATTGTTAAAGGTGGATGTGTTTTCAGACAGCAATGCCCGCACAAATCGGTGGAGCGTTTGAACCCGAGATCCCTTGAAAAGTATTTGCCAACGGAAATAGCGAGCGATTCTGGCAAGCGGTGCCTCAATGGGTCCCAATATTTCAATCAACCTCAGAAATGAGCTGTCGCGCCGGTGTAAGGCTTGACAGAGGCCACCAATGGTTTGGGCGAAGGTCTTGGTTCTATGGGCATCCTTGCCCGATATCGTGAGTTGAATCATTCGGGAGTAGGGCGGATAATTGAGAGCCCGCCGAAATCGAATTTCCTGTTGATAAAATTCCTTAAAATTTTGTTTCTGGGCCGACAGTATACTGAAATGATCGGGATTGTAAGTTTGCAAAATCACTTGGCCCGGCATGCCGCCCCGACCTGCCCGGCCCGCAACCTGGGCCAGGAGTTGAAATGTGCGCTCACTGGCTCTAAAATCAGGAAAATTGAGGCTAAGATCAGCGCTGATGATACCGACTAGGGTAATATTCGGAAAGTCGTGGCCTTTGGCGATGATCTGGGTTCCCACAATGACGTCAATGGACCGTTCTTTGAGTCCCTTGAGGATTTTTAAAATCGAGCCTTTAGGTCTGGTGGTATCCCGATCCATGCGGACCACGTTTGAATCCGGGAAAAGCTTTCGGATAATTCCTTCCACTTGTTCGGTTCCAAGCCCAAGATTTTGGATGCGTGCCGAACCACAGTGCTCACAATGCGACACGGCAGCCTTGCTAAAACCGCAATAATGGCATTTAAAGGCGTTGGCCTTTTTATGGAGCGTCAACGCCAGATCGCAATTCTTGCAGCGAACCGCCTCTCCGCATTCGACACAAATGGGTAAATTTGCAAATCCCCTCCGATTTAAAAATAGAATAACCTGTTCACGCCGTGCCAGCGTTTCCTTTATGGCCGTTTGAAGTTCAGGCGTAATGAAACGTCTAAAACCACGGGCGTCTCTGGATTGGCGCAAATCGACCACTTTTATTTCGGGTAGCGTCCGCTGCTCAACGCGTTTGGGTAAAGTGACAACGGTAAATTTTCGGGTTTGGGTGTTAAAATAAGACTGAATTGAGGGGGTGGCTGATCCAAGGACCACCGTACAACCGTGCATTCGGGCCCTGAGCACGGCAAGATCCCTGGCGTTGTAACGCAAGTGACTGTCTTGCTTGTAAGAGGTGTCGTGTTCTTCATCGACGATAATAAGCTTTTGGTCATTAAACGGGGCGAAGATGGCCGAACGTGCCCCGATGACAATAGAGGCCTCTTGACGCATAATGCGGACCCATTGATCATATCTCTCCCCTGCCGAGAGCCCACTGTGAAGTACGGCAATACATTCCCCAAAACGAGCGCGAAACCTTCGTTCTATTTGTGAAATCAGTGCGATTTCAGGAACAAGAACAAGCACGTTTCCACCACCACGGATGACACGGTCTGTTAGCTGAAGATAAACCTCCGTTTTTCCACTGCCGGTAACTCCGGCCAATAGATATGCTCTAAATCCGTCATCAAAGGAATTGATGATTTTATGCGTGGCGGCTTTTTGCTCCTTGGAAAGTGGCGGGGGGGTGTCCGGTCGGATCGAGTCACCAAAGGGATCGCGATAAACTTCTTTTTTATAGATCGAAATATATCCGGCCTGTTGCAAAGATTTGAGCAGGCGCGGAGCGGAAGGGATTTGTCTCTTAAGGCTTGGAACGGCAAGTGGACCATTGGTCCTGAGAATATCTATTATACTTTTTTTGGTGTCTGAAAGCCGTGAAAGCGAAATTTCCGATTGGAATTGAGAATCGACCAGGGAGATAAAACGTTCCTCCTTCGGGCCTGTTCGACTCTTTGCAAGTGCCCGCGTGATTTGAATCCAGCCTCGTTTGGTCATTGTTTGCAGCAAGGATCTGGGAATTTCAACCGTGAGTATTTTAGAGATGTCCTTTATGCGGATGGGGGTTTCCATCACCGCATTTAAAACCGCATTTTCCAAATAAGTGCCTGTATTTTCCCTAATAGCGATCCGGCCTGCAGGTGTGATGCGAATAGCGGCAAAGTCATAAATATTCAAACCGCCTGGAAGTGCGCCTTTGATTACCTCCCCTAGAGGATAAAGATAGTAGTCCGCTACCCATTTAAAAAAGGGAATCATGGAGGGGGGAAAGAGGGGCTTTTCATCCAAGATGTCCAGAATTTCTTTAATGTCCTGGGACCCCAAATCGTTAGCTTCATCCAGTATATATCCCGTGACTTGGCGCTGCCCGAAGGGGACGAGGACTCGTTTTCCGATGGCTACAAGAGGTGCCAGGCGTTTGCAAACGCCATAAGTGAAGGTATGGGATACGGGAAGGGCGACGGCAACCTCAATGTGTGACATATCTGTCAGCATACCTTTTTACTTGACTTAAAATACAGTATTATTTAGACTTTTTTAAAAATGCCTGTCAAAAAATCTTTTTTTTGTCAAACATTATATGGATATTCCCAAGACTGCCCGTCAGTCCCTGAGTCCTTTGAGCCAATCTCGAATGACCATCGGCCGGCTCTTTAAAAATGGAGGAATTGAAATGAAAAATGCCACCAAAACCCTCGTTTTCTTTATCATTGCAGCAATCGTAACGGTTCCTTTTGGTTCGTCGGTAATGGCCCAAGAAGAGACTGGCCGAAAGGAAACCGACCCTGAAAAAATCGCCCTCGATATTTTGCTTGTCAGGCCTCTTGGCCTTGTGGCCCTGGCGGTGGGGACAGTTCTATCTCTAACTGCACTCCCCTTTTCACTTCTCGGGGGGAACCACAAAGAGGTCCACCAAAAGCTGGTGGTTGAACCCGCCAAATTTACCTTTACTCGGCCTGTGGGAGATATTTAGCTGTCGGGTACATGACGCGTTGAGTAGCGTTTTTAACACCTCTATCGGTTAATGTGCCTGATTGTTGAGCATTTATCCGCACCGGGTTGCTTTGAAAGATGAACGTCGAACATCGAACGTCCAACGTCGAATGAAAAACAAACAGCCAATAGCGAACAGTTAACAGCTACTTCTGTTTCTTCATCTTTTTCCATTAAACATTCGGTGTTGAACGTTAATTTTTTTTCAATAACTCCCTCAATTCCTGACAACATCACACAACCTAGTTGTACCCGAAAAAGAGCCACAACCCAACCCAAATATCAACAAAATCAAGTTGACATATCTCTGATGGTTAATGTATAGCTGGTGTCAATTCAAACCGTGCATTACACTTGGCTTGCGCACAGCGTTATAGAAATCTGGGGGTAACCCACCTTTTTTCAATATCTTGGCAAAATAAAGTCCTTGAAGGCGGTACTCCGAGGGCTTCAAATTACCAACAGGAGGAAAATGAAATGTCTAGAGTAGTGAAATGCGGACTGATTCAGACAAAGTGCGATCTTGCGGGAGATCAGCCCTTGAATCGGATCAAATCGTCAATGATTGAAAAGAATCTTAAATTAATTGAGGAGGCGGGACAGAAGGGCGTCAAGATGCTTTGTTTACAGGAAATCTTTTATGGTCCCTATTTTCCTGCCGAACAGGAAACAAGATGGTACGACATGACTGAGAAGATTCCCGAAGGATCAACCACCCAGCTTATGCAAGAGCAGGCCCAAAAATACGGAATGGTCATAATAGTGCCGATTTATGAAGAAGAAATTGCAGGTGTGTATTATAACACGGCCGCCGTATTAGACGCAGATGGTGAATACCTCGGCAAATACCGGAAAAGCCATATTCCTCACACCCACCCGGGATTTTGGGAAAAATTTTACTTCAAACCCGGCAACCTCGGATATCCGGTGTTTGAAACCGCTTTTGGTTTCGTGGGTGTTTATATCTGTTATGATCGCCATTTTCCAGAAGGTGCCCGTGCCCTGGGTTTGAACGGGGCGGAGATTGTTTTTAATCCATCTGCGACCGTAGCCGGCCTGTCCGAATATTTGTGGAAACTGGAACAACCGGCGCATGCCGTGGCCAACGGATACTTTGTGGGCGCAATCAATCGGGTAGGGCATGAACTCCCATGGGATATTGGTGAATTCTATGGAACCAGCTATTTCTGTGATCCCCGCGGACAGATCGTCGCTGAAGGTTCGCGGGATAAAGATGAATTGATAATAGCGGATCTCGATTTTGACATGATCCGTGAAGTCCGCAATGTTTGGCAATTTTTCAGGGATCGCCGTCCGGAAACATACGACGAAATGGTAGATTTATTACCCTAGGAAATCGAATCCCAAACCATTCTGTTTAACAGTAGAAAAGAGAAAAAGGAATATATCAATGAAGAATACAGATCAAATTGTTCAAGAATTTGCAGCTCACACTTACGGGACCTGGAACCGGCAGAATGCCTGGAAAAATCCGCTCCTGATAACGGATGCCGAAGGGGTTTATATGTACGATGATAAAGGGAAGTCTTATCTCGATTTTTCTTCCCAATTGATGTGCTCCAATCTGGGTCATAAAAATAGAAACATAATTGAGGCCGTTATCAAACAGGCCGAAAAATTACCCTACGTAGCACCGGGATTCGCCAACGAAGCCAGTATGGCGGCGGTTGAAGCACTGCGCACGGTCCTACCCAAAGGGGTTGATAAACTTTTCTTTTCAACAAGTGGAACCGAAGCCAATGAGGCGGCGTTAAAACTGACCAGGCAATTCAAGGCCCCGGCCTATAAGGTCATTTCCCGTTATCATTCCTATCACGGCGCCACACCGGCCGGTGCTGCCTTTACCGGCGATCCCCGACGCTGGTATGCCGAGCGTGCTCGTTATACCGTTGAAGGCGTCCGCTTTGCGCCCGACCACTATTGTTACCGGTGTCCTTTTGATTTGGAATATCCGGAATGCCAGGTCCAGTGCGTTCGTTATCTGGATTATATGATCAAAGAGGAAGGAAATGTGGCCGCGATGATTGTCGAACCGGTCGTCGGGACCAATGGCCGCATCGTACCGCCGCCGGAATATTTTCCCATGCTGCGTAAAATCTGCGATGAGAATGGCGTCTTGCTTGTGGTCGATGAAGTCATGAGCGGCTGGTTTAGAACCGGGAAGGCATTTGCCATAGAGCACTGGGATGTCCTTCCGGATATCCTCACCACCGCAAAAGGTTCAACCGGGGCCTATACCCCGGTGGGGATTACCGCCTCCAATGCCAAGGTCGCCAAATTTTTTGAGGATGAACTCTATTGCCACGGACATACCTATGCTTACCATCCGCTGGCATCGGCAGCGATTCCAGCTGCTGTCGCGGAGTATGAAAAATTGATGGAATCCGGTCTTCCTCAAAAAACCAGCCGGCACCTTCAAGAGAAACTCTACGAATTAGCGAATAAGCATGTCTGTGTTGGGGATGTGAGGGGTATCGGGCACTTTTGGGCCCTTGAAATTGTAAAAAACCGCCAAACCAAAGAGCCGTTTGATGTTAAAGCAGACAAACTGAGTGGTAAGGTACTCATGACCGGCAAAATTGCAGCTGATGCCATGCAGAATGGTGTGTATGTGGCGGCCTGGTACGACACGCTGGTGATCGCACCACCTCTGATCATTACCCCCGGTCAGATCGATGAAGCGATTAGTATTTTGGACAAATCTTTAAAAATCGGAGATGCAGAAGCCGTAAGTACAGATGTTCCGCCTTCGCGGAGTTCAGAATATAAAGCGTAAGCAGAGCCAATTTAACACATTTCAATCGCGGAAGGATTAATGCGGTATCGGCAACTAGAGCAGGCTTTCCAGGAAGAATGGACGGGCTTTTCACCCCAAGAAGCCGTAACCGAGGCCACGCGTTGTATCAAGTGCGAAGATGCGCCGTGTTCCAAAGGATGTCCGGCGGAAATAGAGTGCGCTAAATTTATCCGCCAGATCGCCTCACGCAATTTCAGGGGTGCCATCCGGGTCATTAAGGAGGATAATATTCTGGCCGGCATCTGTGCCCGAATATGCCCTCAAAAGAATCTGTGCGAAAAAGAATGCAGCTCAGCCGAACTGGCCGATCCGATTCAGATCGGCCGGCTCCAACGATTTGCCGCCGACCAGGAAATGGACACGGGGCCGAAACCGTTAAAGTCGCTGCCTGAAAAAAAAATCCCCATGGCGGTAGTCGGATCCGGGCCGGCCGGGTTATCGGCTGCCACCTATTTAAAACGGTTGGGATATCGGGTCGATCTTTTCGAAACGGAGTCATTTCTGGGTGGGATCCTTACCTATGGCATACCGGCCTACCGTCTTCCCAAACAAATCGTCAAACAAGAAATCGATTATATCCAATCCCTCGGCGTACAAATGTTTACCGATCATCCCGTTCGCGATCCCGGGGCGTTACTCAAACGTTATCGAGCCGTTTTCTTGGGCACCGGGGTCAGTCGCCCGGTTCGGACTAATGTGCCGGGGGAGGAGAACGACGGTGTAATTCAGGCCTTGGATCTTCTCAAAGATTTAAATTCAGCGATTATTGAAAAACGCGATTTAAATATCGATATAGGAGATCACGCGGTGATAATCGGAGGCGGCAATGCTGCCATCGACGCGGCCGTTGCCGCAAAGAAATTGGGGACGGCCAAGGTTACGATATATTACCGCCGGTCGGAAAAAGAGATGCCGGCCCGGGCTGAGGAGCGTGAATTCGCACGACGTCATGGAGTCGAGATCCAGATCCTAAAAGGCCCGGTGCGTTTTGTTGCTGAGGGAGACAGAGTGAAGGCCGTTGAGTGTATCGAAATGAAATTAGGTCAAAGGGACGAGTCGGGCCGCAAAAGACCTGTGCCGGTAACAGGGACGGAGCAATTGATCCCTTGTGACGCTGTAATTTTGGCCATCGGTCAGGAACCAGAAATTGGGTTTAATGGTTTAGAAAGGGATGCCAAAGGGCTAATCAAGGTAAATACGGAGACGTTGGCTACTTCTGCACCCGGAATCTACGCCGGAGGGGATCTGATTCGCGGAGGTGACATGGCCGTCACGGCGGTGAGAGACGGTAAACGCGCCGCATTTGCCATAAATGATTGGTGCCAGTCATCTTTAGATTAGAGTAATGTAAGGAGGTTTCGATGATGAAAATAGGTGGCGAGATTGATGTGAGTGTGGACTTTTGTGGGATCACCTTTATGAATCCCTTTATACTATCTTCAGCTCCCCCGACCACCACGGGCGAGATGATGGGCAGGGCGTTTGAGGCCGGGTGGGCCGGTGCCGTTACCAAAACATTGGTTACCGATGCCGAAAGCATCATTAATGTCACCCCGCGTCTTGCCAGCCTCAGCTTTCCAGGTCCCACCAGCGAACCCAAAAAAATCTATGCTTTTGAAAATATTGAACTGGTAACTGACCGTGAATTTTCTGTATGGCTCAAAGAAATCGAGGAACTTCGCCAAAAATATCCCCAGCATGTCGTGATCGCCAGCATCATGGATGATGCCAGTAAACCGGATGGATGGCAGTTCATGGCCAAAAAATGCGAAGAAGCAGGCGCCCAGATGATTGAGATCAACATGTCCTGTCCCCATGGAATGCCGGAAATGGGGATGGGGGCCGCCATCGGCCAGAATTCGGAACTGGCCGCCCGGGTAACCGCTTGGACGGTTGAAGTGGTGGATATCCCGGTGATGGCTAAAATGACACCCAATGTGACCGATGTCGGTGCAGTGGCAAAAGCATGTACGGATGCCGGTGCGCAAGCTATCTCCGCCATCAACACCGTGGCCGCCATCATGGGGGTGGATCTTGAAACGCTCATCCCGCGACCTTCGGTAGGCGGGTATTCGGCCCACGGGGGGCTGTCGGGGCTGGCGGTCAAACCGATCGCCCTTAAGGCCGTTGCATCGATAGCGCGGGCCACCCAAGCACCCATTTCCGGCATCGGCGGTATCGGCACGTGGGAGGATGCGGCCGAGTTTCTACTGCTGGGTGCTTCGAATCTGCAAGTCTGCAGTTCGGTCATGGCCCAGGGATACAGCATTGTCGAAGATATGATCGATGGGCTCCAAAATTTCATGGAAGACCAGGGATTCGATACCCTATCGGATATGATCGGGCTTTCGCTGGACAAGTTAGTGGACCATAACGAACTGAGCCGCGAGGTGCGGCTGACCTCGTCGGTTAACGCAGCAAGTTGTGTCAAGTGCGACCTTTGTTATGTGAGCTGCCGCGATTCGGGCTATCAGGCCATCTCACTGAAGGAAGATCGCCTCCCAGAGATTGACCGGGAAAAATGTACCGGATGCTCCTTGTGTTATCATGTTTGTCCGGTTTGGGATTGTATAACGATGGTTCCCCGCTAACCATAAGCCGTAACAGCATAACAAAGGAGGAGGACAGTATGGACTACAAGATCATAAACGGAACGGTTGTCACAGCAACGGATACCTACCGGGCCGAGGTGGGAATCAGTAACGGCAAGATCAGCCAGATTGCCAAAAAGATCACCGAACCGGCGGCGGTCGTGAATGCCAAGGGACTTTATGTCATGCCGGGGGGAATCGATATCCATACCCATCTGGATATGCCGTTCGGCGGGACCATGTCGGCCGATGATTTTGAAACCGGCACTATCGCAGCCGCGTTCGGGGGAACGACGACCCTGGTCGATTTTGCCATTCAGGCCAAAGGGTGGACGCTGAAGCGGGCGCTGAAAACATGGATGAAGAAGGCTCAGGGCAAGGCCGTCATCGATTATGGCTTTCATATTGCCATCTGCCACCTTACGCCCAAAGTCATGGCCGAAATCCCTGCCATGGTGGCTGCCGGGGTGTCAAGCTTCAAGTGTTTTTTGGCTTACAAAGGGGCCTTAATGATCGACGACGGGGCGTTGTTTCAGGTCCTGCGGAAGGCCAAGTCCGCGGGGGCCCTGGTAATGGTGCATGCGGAAAACGGTGATGTGCTGGATGTGCTCATCAAGGACATGCTGGCGCAGGGTAAAACGGCGCCCAAATACCACGCCCTCAGCCGACCGCCCGAAGCCGAAGGCGAAGCCACCGGCCGGGCGATCGCCATGGCTCAGATGGCCGGGGCGCCCATTTACGTGGTGCACCTTTCTTGCAAGGAGGCCTTGGACAAGGTTCAAGCGGCCCGCAGCGCCGGGTTTCCAGTTTTGGCCGAAACCTGCCCGCAGTATTTATTGAAATCGTACAAGAGTTACCTTGAGCCGGGGTTTCAGGGCGCCAAATACGTCATGTCGCCGCCGCTACGGGATAAGGCCAACTGGAATATCCTGTGGAAGGCGTTGGTATCCGGAGATCTGCAGGTGGTTTCCACCGACCACTGTCCATTCAACTTCAAGGGACAAAAGGACTTGGGGAAAGCAAGCTTCGCCCAGATTCCCAATGGTGCTCCGGGCGTCGAACATCGGCTCATGCTCATGTTCCATGAGGGTGTCAATAAAAAACGGATCGGATTGAATCATTTTGTCGATTTGGTTTCCACCCGGCCGGCAAAACTCTTCGGGATGTATCCCCAAAAGGGTTCCGTGGTCGTAGGCAGTGATGCAGATCTGGTACTCTTTAACCCCAAAGCGCCATACAAGATCAGCGCCAAAACCCATCACCAGAATGTCGACTACACACCCTATGAAGGTTTTAAAGGCAAAGGCGTGCCGAAAACTGTTTTTTCAAGGGGCCAGATTATCGTCCAAGACGGAAAATTTACCGGGCAGCCCGGGGCCGGGCGATTCCTGAAGCGGAAGCCTTTCCGTTTGACGGCCCAGAGCTAAGGCGTTATCACCTGGTTTCAGATTAACGACAACATTAAACCGTTTAAACAGGGAAAGGAGGTAGACGCTTATATTTCCAGTGCAAGGAAAGTATGTGGCTAGAGGCATTAACATTTCTGTAGAACCCCAAGTTGGGACATGATTAAAGGAGGGGTAAAATGGCAGACGAAAAAAAATGGATTATCTATACCATCGAGGATAAGCCACCGCTTGGTGAAAGCATATTCCTCGGGATTCAACACTACCTGACCATGTTCGGGGCAACCGTGTTAATCCCCCTTCTCCTGGGAGGGGCGATGAAGATGCCCCCGGACCAATTGGCACTCCTGATTTCCACCATATTTCTTACCTCGGGCATTACCACCTGGCTGCAGTCCACCATCGGTAACAAACTTCCGGTTATTCAAGGCGGGTCGTTTTCCTTTCTACCGCCGGCCTTCGTGATTATCGGCGCTACGGTGGGCAAAGGCCTGGGATATGAGATCGCCATTCAGCAGATCACAGGGGCCATCATCATCGCATCCTTTTTGGAGATTATTCTGGGATGGTCCGGTATCATGGGGAAAATCAAGAAATTTATCGGACCGATTGCAATTGGACCTACCATCGCCCTGATCGGGTTGGCCCTTTATAAGGTCGGCGCACCGGTGGCCTTCTCCGGCGGTAAAGGAGCGAGTTGGCTCGTCGCCGGCGGGGCACTTATCGGTTTGATCGTCTATTCCCAATTTCTGGGGAAAAAATCACGGATCTTTCTATTGTTTCCGGTCCTCCTGGCCATTTTGACCGGCTGGCTGATCGCCATTATCATTTCCGCGGTCGGGATTGTGGGTCCGGGGCATCCGGCCTATGTCGATTGGGGAAAGGTTGCGGCCGCACCGTGGTTTAGTATCAAACCTTTGCTGCCTTTCAAATGGGGTTTCCCACAGTTCAAGATTGCCCTGATTTTAGCTATGGTGGCGTCTTACCTGGCATCCATGCTCGAATCCATCGGTGACTATTATGCAGCCGCCCGCATCAGTGAAGCGCCGACGCCTACCGCCGACACGATCAGCCGCGGGTTGGGAACCGAGGGGATCGGCTGCTTCATCGCCGGATTGCTGCAAACCTGTAACGGATCGACGACCTACTCCGAAAACATCGGCGCCATCGGCTTGACCCGGGTGGCCAGCCGGTATGTGGTTCGTGTGGGTGCGACCGTGATGATTATTTTGGCCTTTATCACGAAATTCGGGGCCATTTTTACGACCATGCCCGGACCAGTGGTGGGTGCCATGTACTGCGGGCTTTTCGGCATGATTGCCGCGGTCGGTCTGTCCAATCTGGTCCTTTGCGACATGCAGTCTTCGCGGAACCTATTCATCATCGGGTTAGCCTTTTTCATGGGTCTGAGTATGCCCGAATATTTTGATAAGTTTCCGTTGGGCGCCGACTGGCCGGTGGGAATCAAATGGCTCGGTGATTGTGTAACCACCATCGGCAAGACCGGTATGGCCGTTGGCGGTATCATCGGCTTAGTTCTGGATAACATTGTGCCTGGAACGGATGAAGAAAGAGGATTGACGGCTTGGGCCGAGGCCGATGCCTAATTATTCAGATTAATTTTAAGACATCCAAAAAGGGGTTCTGCATGAACCCCTTTTTTAATGCACATGATGGGAATGAAGATTTTATGGGTGACCCCACGTTATGGATATCCCCAAAGCGCTCACAAAACTAACTTTTGCCCCAATTGAGTTAATCAGAGGAAAGTCAAGTAAAAATTTGCTTTCCAGTCAGCT
>CAZHAH010000002.1:0-100155 GCA_964530095.1 uncultured Desulfobacteraceae bacterium
TTAGATCGTTTATATCCCAGAAATGGGATTCGATTTCCGGCCGTGTATCCGGCCGAGCATCCATGTCAAAGCTCCAGCACTTACGGTTGAATGCAAGACAGGTGTCGGCTACCACCCCGCCGCCGGCCATGGGGTCAACGACAAGATCCCCCTGTTCTGAAAAATAATTGAGGATGTGTGCAATCAGTTGGGCCGGGATGCGACCGGGCCAATCATCTCCAAAACGATTATCACAAACATTCCAGTACCACACATCCCATGTCCGCAGCCCCCAGATAAGTGCCTTGAATCTATCAAGATCGCTTTTGCCTTCCAAGGCAATTGACCAGACAAGGGGTTCCGGCCAAGCATGCTTTTTTGCAACCTCAGAAACGGCAAGCCCGTCTTCCAATGACTTCCGCACAGATTGAAACAACTGAGTATTATTACAATATCTTGCCACAGTCTTAGGGCTGATTTTCAGTACCCTGGCGATAATTTCAAAGGGGATGCCCAACTGATTCATTAAGAGTGCTTTCACCTTTGAACCGATAGGATAGATTTCCCGTGATCGCGCCTGTTCGGCCTCAACTTGCTTCTTAACTTCTTTATCAGTGATCGTATCTATCTCCGCAGCACTAAAATCGCTTAAATCTCTATCCCCGGCGCGTTGATTATCTGGTGGAGATTCAGCCTTCGGGGCTGATGGTTCCGGATTTGCAAACCGTTTAAATTCGTTCTCTGAGACCTTTTTCAGTTTTGCCAGTGCTTTGATCTGGGATTTGTTCAGATTATGTTGAATTGATGTATCCTGGACCTCTTTGCAAATGGACAGCAGTAATGGCAGGTCGTTTAAGTAAAAAGTTCGCCATTCCAATGGCTTAGGCAGATTTTTAAAGATTTTGTCTACCTGTTGAGTAAATTTACTCAACAGCAATTCCGACTTCCTGGAAACCTCAGAGCCTCGAAATTTACTGCTTTTTACTGAATGAAGTTTCCCCAATAATGTTTTCACCCGATCAACCGGATTCTTACCCATTGAACCATATTCTTTATCCCCGATCAGTTCCGCATCCACGAGTTTCACAATAGCTTCAATCGTCTCAAAAACAGTGAGATCCTCGCGCTGAATATTTTCAGCAGCGGATATTCGCTGTGCCTCGATGTCATCAACCTCGATTATTCGGGTCAGTATGGTCTGAATATCGGTATGGTCCCGGATGGCCCGAAATCGTCGTTCTCCGGAAATAAGCTGAAAACGATTCTCTATTGGTCGGACGAGAATCGGCGCAATTAAACCATCCCGCTGTATGCTCGCTGCGAGTTCCTTCAGTTTGTCAGAATCAAAGATCTTGCGATGCTGATAAGGCGAGGGATCAATGCCCCGGAGGTCAAGCGCCTGGGTTACACCATCCTGTTCGATATCATATTTTTTTGGCATAGTGTGGGTGGAAATGATAAAAGGGTTGTTATTAAGTGCTTTATTCATACCTGAATCTTACATGAAAATTGATGAGAATCTTTAGGTTGCATAATTAAAGCGGCTTTATGCAAAATCTTAAAACATTTCTTTTTAGATGTGGAAATTAGGTGAGTAATCAATAAAGTTTCTTTTCAATTCTGAATCTCAGCGTTCGGATGCGGTGATTGTTGGTATCGGCAATATAAAGCACAGAACCGTCGCCCTCGACATAGACCGCGCGCGGGTAGCGTAGCCAGGCGTTTTCAGCCAGGATATTGTCGCCGTTGTACCACCCGGTGCCGGCCAGTCTGGTGATGGTCCCGCCCGTATCCACTTTGCGAACGCGGTGATTGTAAGTATCGGCGATATAGAGATTTCCGGCCGCATCTCCATAAACCCCCGTTGGGTATCTGAACATAGCACTGGTGGCCGGGCCGTCATCCCCGCCGTACCCGTAGGTCCCGTTTCCGGCAACGGTGGTGATGTTACCGGCCAGATCCACCCGACGGATGCGGTTGTTGTTCCTATCGGCAATATAGATCAGGCCCGAGGCATCCACCCACACTCCGGTGGGAGTGTCGAGTTGGGCGCTGGTGGCCGGCCCGTCATCCCCGCTGTAACCGCTGGTACCGTTTCCGGCCACCCGCGTCATGGCGCCGGTCAGATTGTCCACTTTGATTACCGAGTGATTGCTGTAATCGGCCAGATAGATGTTATCCCAGTCATCACAAAAAAGATGATAGGGGCTCACCAAGGCAAGAAAATCGAAAAGATAATACCGGAAACCAGTGGAGATGCCGCGTGCCGCTCCCGGGGTTTTCACCGAAACCATGACCGCATCCGTATACCCTGAAACCGTCGAACTCAGCACTTTACGGTTGTAGGTGGTGCCGGCATATGTATAGTCTTCGCCGCCCGACGCCGTGCGCCACATGGGATCCTTGGTCAGTTTCCACACCGCATGCTGCGTGGCCGCCGACTGTCCCAGGGCGATCTGGATACTCGATATCTGGTTGGCGGCCATGCGCGCCTGCAATGCAGCCCGCCGGTTCAAGATTATCGCCGTCACGGCCAGCAGAACCATCATGAAGAGCATGCTGATAAGGAGGAAGCCCTTTTTGTTATTGTCCTTAATTAATGGCATTTGACTGCATCACGACTAAAGTTTCTGACCTTAAGCATAATTGATTGTTCAAAACTAATGATTTGATATAGTATCCTGAAAAATCAAGAAATTCAAGTTTACATGCAATCACTACAGGATAGGAATGAGTGTACTTACCGAATCCGTTTCAAGCGTCTTGCCTTGAACGAAGTTATTTCATCCCGCGTCATGTTGATGATAATACCATCTTCAAAGCATACTTTCAGGCGGTTACCAAGTCCCCATTCCTCAACAACTTGCGGACGTTGAGATTCTTCGATTTGCCAAACCCAGTTATCGTTTAAGGTAATCACAGATCCATTTGGGGCCTTCCTTTTCAGATAGCGCGTAATACAGGGCCCCTTGGGTTTAACGGATTTATCTTCAGATTTTAATTCATTATCCGTTTTGACATCGGCCTGACTTTCCGGCGGGCTTTGAGACTCTTTTGGGCTGGGTTTGGGGATTTTTTCCGGTTCCTTGGTGATGGGTTCAGTTTTTTCCGGCGGGATCGGCTCTTCGCCTTTATATTCAGATTCAGGAATTACAGTATATTTTCCGGTGCTTTGTGGCCCTGTATTGGAGAAATGTTTAATCCCATTTTCATCCGTCCAGATAAATATCTCTGCGTCCAATAGTTGAGGGGAAACGATTACATAAAGGATAATAAGCAACATTTTAAAGGCCACGAGAAAAGATTTGAGCCGCAAGAGCGATTCCACTCTGGGGGTGATCTTTTTCCAATCCGGTTGGTTTTGCATTACATCCTCCCCATCAAAATATTCCTGATTCCCGGCAGCTTTAAATATGATTCTTCCATAGAAGATTCTTTAAAAACATGAGAGCCTTATATAATAATTTATGGAGATTAATCAACGGGATGTTTTGAGATGCCTTGAGGTTTACAAAAATGCAAATTTACCATATTGTTCAACCAGCCCGAACATTTCGTTCAGGCAATGCATAGTGGAATAATGATCCTTACATTTTTACCCATTTTTCGCTCAAAGCTACTAATGGGTTAAAATGTAATTTTTATCGAAACTTAATTCTCGAATCAGTTTACAACACGGAACTTAGGCGGCATTTTTACCCATATTTTGCTCAAAGCCGATAATGGGTAATAAATAAGATATGCTGCTGAATAGGGTTTTTTGTAAAATGGGTCTTAGGCCGACTCCCATATGCTCTGCTCTGTAACCACCCCCTGTCCCAATGCAATCTGGATACTTGAGTTCTGATTGACTGCCCCGCGCGTGACTGGCATGCCGTCCGCCGATACAAGATTATCGCCGTCACTGCCAGCAGAAACAGCATAAAACGCATGCTGATAAGAAGGAAGCCTTGCTCTATCCTTAATACTCAAGTTAGGTTAAAATCGGATTTGGCAAGGGATGACCCAATTCAAGTCATTGCACGTAATACTTTTGGGATATTAATCAATGGGGTGGTTCAAAAGACCTTCGGTATTTACAATAAATGTAATTTAGCGTATTATTTTAGAAGATGGCAGAAATAATGAATAATCCCTAAAGATGGTTGAGGATATACTCATTATCAGGATTCGTAAAAAAAATGGATTTTCCCTGATGGAATTGATTGTGGTCATGGCGATAATCGCCCTGATGGCCGCCATCGGAATTCCAAACTTCATCGATTGGCTCCCCAAGCGGCGCTTGAGCGGAGCCACACTGATGGTATTTGGAGACCTGTCATCGGCGCGAATGAAGTCGGTCAATCTCAATCGCAGGGTCAAGGTGTTCTTTTTTGATGACCACCAGTATCGGATATGTGACGATGCAAATGGGAACGGAACCGTGGCCGATGGAGAAGGAGATAATGTCGTCAAAAATATTCAAACCAATCACGCCGATGTGACATTTGATCTGGGCAGCACGTCAGATCCTGTTTTTAATCCGAGGGGTACGGCCACAAACAGAACCATTACCCTTCAAAACGACAGCGGATCAAAAAGCATCACCATCAGTATTGCCGGAAGGATTAAGATTAACTGATGTCCATCCATAAATGGTCTTTTTTGCGTTGTACTGCGTTCTCCGCATGTTTCCGGTTGCGACGTACACTGAGTACGCCTCACCGCAAACCCTTGTGCGGCCTTGTCCAACACAAAAAATCCACATTTCTGAATTGGACATTTTATAGTGCAATTATTTAACCGTGGATGGGCACTAACTTAGATTAATATTTCCTTATGAAGGTTAGAACGCATCAAACGGATCGGCGGGCCAACGCTTTATTAAGCCATAAAGGCGGGTTTACGCTGATCGAAGTCTTAATGGCAATGGTTATCGTGTCTATAGGGCTTTTGGGGACCGCCGTCCTGACCATGGGGATTATGGGCAGTAACAAGTCGAGTTCCGAGGTCACCATCGCCACGACTTTGGCCCAGGATGAATTAGAAGAAATCCGTAATGAGGGATTTGACACGGCGCCTGCCGTGGGTGCCGCCGACTCTGACTCGGGATACGGATCCATCAGCGGATACACTTCGTTTCGGCGGGTGGTTTCCGCGGCAAGTGTGGGAAGCCTCCCTGCAACCGACACCAAAGCGGTTACGGTAACGGTTTACTGGGACGATAACAACCGCTCCATTTCGTTGACAACCATCATCACCCGATAAGACGATGCTTACGAAACGGCAATATAATCAGCGTGGAATGACCTTGCTGGAGGTGTTGATTGCCATGACCGCCGGTTTGTTGGTTCTGGGGGGCCTGGTCTCATCATTTAGAATGCTCCAAAATTCTTATACCAAACAAGAAGAGCTGGTGGAGATCATGCAAACCAATCGCGCTACGATGGATACCATGAGCCGTGAGATTCAAATGGCCGGTTTTAATCCCAGCGGTGCCTCATTTGACGGTATCATCGATGCAGATGGGGACGGGACGATCGAAACAGCGGATGATACCCGCATACAGATTCTGGCTGATTTGGATGAAGATGGAACGACAAGCGGTTCAAATGAAGATATCACCTATGCTTATGACAGTGCCAATTCAAGAATCACTCGCAATACCGGCGGAGGGAACCAGCCATTCGCGGAAAATGTCGAGGCAATGGATATCAATTATTTGAAAGCCGACGGGACCGCGGCTTCAACCACTAGCGAGGTCCGACAAATAGAGGTTAGCATAACCGTTCGAAATCCGGACGGTTCAGAATCGCGCACGCTCACGGCTGAAATCTATCCCCGTAATTTAAGCCTAACCTCTTGAAAAAGATACAGAAAATTTGGAGAGGCCGGCATGAGTTTGTTGAATCCAACCCAAAATGAACGCGGCATTGTGCTTGTCACCGGTCTATTGCTATTGGCCGTCCTGATGACACTGGGCACCACATCCGTCGTGATTACATCCAATGATACAACGATCAGCCGCAATTACAATAACGCCGTGCAGGCCTTTAACAATGCCGAAGCCGGGGTCCAATACGGCATCGGATTGATCGAAGACGGCCTTGAAAACGATGATTACACCCTGCCGGCTAGTGTGGGGGACACGGCAGTGATTACGGATCCGGATGATACGGTCCCCGGCACCTATAACTTCAGTCTTTCCGTTCTTACCAAGTCAGCTGACAATGGGTATTCTTTTACCAGTACGGGTGACGGACCGCCCAACCCCCCGGCCAGCACGGCCCAGGCCGTTATAGAAGTCACTTTCAAAAGGGGCTCTGGGCTAAGCTATGGGGTCTTTGGTGACCTGAAGGTCGAAATTAAAAACAGTGCAAATATATACAGTTATGATCACAATGTCACACCCAACCCCACGGCTTTAGACTCCACAGGACAAGCTGATATGGGCTCCAACGGGCACCTGGAAATCAAAAGCAATGTTTATATTGACGGGGATGCCGCACTTGGAGATGACGGGGCAGGCACCGAGGCGACAATCGAAATAAAGACCGGGGTTACCATTAATGGCGATTCAGGAGTTGACGTTAGCAGGGTTGATCCTGACCCCCTAGGTGTTGTTGGAGGGGAGTATGAATCAAAATTTACGGACTACAGCTCCAGCAATGATAACAACCTCGCCTCACCCGCCATCAGTGGAAATACAATATACCTGGACGTAGGCGAAACAATGACATTGAATGGAAAAGCAGGCGGAGCGAACTATTATCTCTCAGAAATCAATTTGAAAAACAGCGCGACTCTCAATATCGATGCATCGGCCGGACCGGTCAATATCTTTCTGACCGGAAAGCTGGAAGCAAAGACCGGATCGGCCATTAATGTGTCAGGTGCACCCTCGGATTTCAGCGTCTATTCAAATTCTACCGACAATGTTGAATTCAAACATAGTTCTGCATTTAAGGGATTTATATATGCACCCTATGCCAAGGTGGAAATGAAAAACAGCGCAGAGGTTTATGGAGCCATATGGGGCAGGGATACAGAGATAAAAGCATCAGCAAGCGTTTTTTTTGACACCTCATTGAAAGATAAAATTCAATCAAATGACCTTTCACTCGCGACCTGGGAAAATGTCCGATAATGCATTCTTGCATCTATTCATTCCACCAGGGGGGCAGCTCTCCTTGATAAGCTTGTCTTACCTCTTTTTTAAGCATTAAAAGCTCGTTTTTTAAGGAAAGAAGCTTTTTCCTTTGCGCCTCCATTTGTTTTTTATCATTTTTTGCTTTTGCCTCTCTGAAAGCGGCGGAAATGGCCTGGATTTTCGTCGAGAGGACCCTTTTGTTCATAAGAACAGCTTCTTTTTCAGGATGAGGCGGCACCGGCTTTTCTACCTGAGAAGGGACAATCTTGGCGTGAGCTGTCGAACGAGCGGATATTGTTGGGGTGGGTTGAGATGCTTTATCATTGGTTGACATATCGCTGGGCTGAATTCTTTTGATTTGGTGTTTTTTAAATCCCACAATTCCGCCATACATGTAAAACTTGATAAAATCCCCTTCTTCCCAGTGATGGGAGGTAACAAATTTGGCCCCATTTTTAAGGATAATCAGCGAGGATGGAAAACCAGATGCAGGTAGGATGAAAATAAAACAGGCGGATGTGAGAAGAAAAAATCGTCTCATCGAAATCTAAACTCGTCGAATCCAGGCAAAAAAAGGATTATTAAGCGTTTTTTTAAAAAAGTATGCTATTTTGAGTTTAAAGTCAATACGAGCAGCGCAACCGAGCAGCGCGGTACGTTTTAATCCACGGGCGTACGAATTTTGGCACCAGGACTGATGCTGCGCTTGGATCGGGTGACTAAAACGGTGGAAGTGGTTTCCTCAGTATGCAAAACAATCAGGGTGCTGTAGTCGACTGGATCCAACAGGATCGTTTCCTTAGAGCTGGGATCGATTTGTGTCTCTTCCTGGTAATAGACACTATACTTTTGCCCCGGCTCCACCCCGTCACTGTTACCCTTGTCAATAAATGCGATGGCATGATCGGCGAAAATGCTGGCATGCTCCTCGGAGACGAGAACCTGGCCCAAAAGCCCTGGGGGGCTTTTCTTTAAGAAGAGCTTGGGAGATCGCTTGACATAGGGCATCAAAAGGTCCTCGAGCTTAATGCTGCGGAAGGCGCGCAGAACGGATGCGATGGCAAACTTCTCTTTTTTTTCGATGAGTTCAACAATGCCGACAATATAGTGCTGTGTTCCGAGCGTGGTCTTCTTTCGGGAATCAATCGTCAGGTCTATTGTGCGGTAGACAGTGAAGCGTTTACCCGGGATTAGATCATCTTTGTATGGATGAATATAAATCGTATCCCCCGGGCCGATGATAGTCTTTTGTTCTCGATTATGGAAAATACGCCCGCTGGGTTGAACCGGTTTCGGCTTAATAAATCCGACCTTGTCAATGGTGCCGAATAGAAAATAGGGCGCTTGCGGCCTGGTCTTCTCCGGCTCCTTTTTGGGAGACGGCTTTGGAGGGGTGGCTTCGGCGGCCATTTTTTCCACAGCTTGCTTGTGATACAGGCGTATGCGCTGGCCGGGATAGATCCGGTGTGGATTTAAAATCTGATCATTATCGCGCCATACATCAGGCCACAACCAGGGAGAATCGGCAAATCGCAGGGACAGGTCCCAAAGGGTATCCCCTTTCTGAATCGTGTAGTAAACCCCGGTCTCATGTTGTATTTGTTTTTGATTCCCTTGGGCCAGGGCCGACCAAGAATAGAGCAGAAAGAACGTATAAATCGGGAAACACGCAAAGATAAAAGTACGTATTTTTCGAGGTTGCATGGGATGTCTCCCCCCTTTTGGGTGCTTTCAGATGCATGATATAAAAGGGATAATGCCTCAATCCGATGTCTTTAGTCAATAGTTCAATAAAAAAAGCCCCTGCATGGAAACCATACAGGGGCTTTTATCAATTTGCGAGTCAGGTTGTCTGGAACAAAATCAGCGGCAAATTACATCATTCCGCCCATTCCACCCATTCCGCCCATTCCACCGCCGCCCATACCGGGTGCTCCACCTGGCATGGCGGGTTCTTTTTCTTCAGGTTTGTCAGTGACCATGGCCTCGGTGGTCAACATGAGTCCTGAGACTGAGGCGGCGTTTTGCAGCGCATACCGAACCACCTTTGTGGGGTCGATGACACCGGCTTTGATCAGGTCTTCATAGGTATCGCTATCGGCATTATAGCCGTAGGCACCATCCCCTTTCTTAACCGCATCAACGACCACCGAACCCTCACGTCCGGCGTTGTTGGCGATCTGACGCACCGGCTCTTCAAGCGCGCGCATGACAACTTTAACGCCGAGCTTTTGGGCAGCTTTAATTTTGATCTTGCCCAAAGAATCCAGACAGCGAACCAGGGCCACACCGCCTCCGGGGACGATTCCCTCCTCAACCGCGGCGCGGGTTGCATTCAGTGCATCTTCAACACGGGCCTTCTTTTCCTTCATTTCAGTTTCAGTGGCCGCGCCGACATTGATGACGGCAACGCCTCCAATCAGTTTGGCCAAGCGTTCTTGAAGTTTTTCGCGGTCATAATCAGATGTGGTTTCGTCAATCAGGGCGCGGATCTGTTTGACGCGGCCTTCTAGTGCGGCGCGGGAGCCGGCACCGTCGACGATGGTTGTGTTGTCTTTGTCAATCGAGATTCGTTTGGCCTGGCCCAGATCGGTCAGGGTTATGTTTTCAAGCTTAAGGCCGAGATCTTCGGAAACGACCTGGCCGCCGGTCAAGATGGCGATATCTTCCAGCATGGATTTTCGGCGGTCGCCGAACCCCGGCGCCTTGACGGCCGCGACCTGCAAGGTGCCTCGCAGTTTGTTCACAACGAGTGTGGCCAGGGCTTCGCCTTCGACATCTTCAGCAATGATCATGAGCGGCTTGCCCATCTTGGCGATTTGCTCCAGGACCGGCAGAAGATCTTTCATGTTGCTGATCTTTTTTTCTTGAATGAGAATATAAGGGTCCTCCAGGGAGGTGACCATCTTCTCCGGGTCAGTTACAAAATAGGGTGAGAGGTATCCGCGATCAAACTGCATGCCCTCTACAACTTCCAACGTGGTTTCCATTGATTTGGCTTCTTCGACGGTGATCACGCCTTCTTTGCCGACCTTGTTCATGGCCTCGGCAATGATGTTGCCGATGGTCTCGTCGTTGTTGGCCGAAATGGTTCCGACCTGGGCAATTTCCCTTTGATCCTTGGTCGGTTTGCTAACATTGTGAAGCTCTTTTACCGCCACATCCACGGCTTTTTCAATACCGCGTTTGATGGACATGGGATTGTTGCCGGCCGCTACGAGTTTCTGGCCTTCCTCATAAATGGCGCGAGCCAGGATGGTGGCCGTTGTGGTGCCGTCACCGGCCATGTCGCTGGTTTTGCTGGCAACTTCTTTTACCATCTGGGCACCCATGTTTTGAAATTTGTCTTCCAGTTCGATTTCCTTGGCCACGGTTACACCGTCTTTGGTGACTGTGGGCGAGCCCCAGGATTTGTCCAATACCACGTTTCTACCTTTGGGACCGAGGGTTACGACAACCGCATCGGCGAGGGTCTTTATCCCGGTGAGCAGGGCCTCGCGGGCTTTCATATCGTATTTAATCATTTTTGCAGCCATGTTAAACTTCCTCCATTTCTATGAAATTATTATTCGATGATTCCCAATACATCTTCCTCACGCATAATCAATTGTTCTTCACCTTCAATCTTGACCTCGGTGCCGGAATATTTGCCGAATAAGATCCGGTCGCCCTTTTTGACTTCAAGCGGGATTCTTTTGCCGTCGTCACCCACTTTGCCATTGCCCACGGCAACTACTTTCCCTTCCGCCGGCTTTTCTTTGGCGGTATCGGGGATAATGATGCCGCCTTTGGTGGTTTGTTCCTCTTCCACGCGCTGTACTAAAATCCGATCCTGTAATGGTCTCAGTTTCATAATTCCAATTCTCCTTCTCCTATTTTTAAGATAATATAGAAAAAAATGTTTCTCTCATTAACTCTGTTTCCAAAAAAATAATACCTTCACGCTCTAAAATTAAGCCAATACCTTAGAGGTCACCTCCTTTCCCCAACCTAAATCTTATCTGCTTTATAAAGAATCAATATTTTGGTGAAAATAATAATCAATGATTTTAGTTTGTAAAGGGAATCAATCGAAATTTTTAATAAAAAATGATCGGTCCGGGAATTATTAGGTTGAAGAATCTTTTGCCGGTTTTGCCTTCTTAGTGTCAGTGGATGACGAATTCCCGGTTTTGTTTGAGGTAGAGGTGCTCCCCTTCTTTACAGCCGATGAATCGGTTTTTGATTTATTGGCATAGTCGGTTACGTACCAACCCGTTCCCTTGAGGTGAAATGTACTCTGAGACATTAGCTTCTGAAGCTTGGCCCCGCAATGCGTGCATTTCTTCAAGGGTTTGTCAGAGAATTTCTGAAGTGCTTCTTCGATTTGGCCGCATTTGGTGCACTCATACTCATAAATGGGCATTTTTAAAGCTACCTCCTTCAGCGAACTAATCGTAACCCCGACGAAGCGGTTACGATTTTAAACAGATGCCATATAAAATCTGCTTAAATATAGTAAGTGTTTGTCTTTTGTCAAGGTATCGCTAATGTAAATTTGATCTTTAGGGATTTCGGATCCCATCGATCGGTGTGCGCCATTTTTCATAAAAATTTAAGACCGTCGGAAGGCCGTTTATTTTGACTGCCTTGAGAATCGTGTGTGCCTTTGAATGAACGTGTTGTTCTTCGACCATTCTTTCTTCGGGGGAGGCGTCAAAATTTTGCAGGAATTGGCTAAAACGGACGATGTGAATAAGCTCATGCGAAACGATATAGAGGGTAAAAGGGAACAGCTCGATTTCAGGTCTCTCAGTTGTCACCGCAAGAATAGAATGATCCTGTAAACAGATTTTGTAGAAATCGTATGCGTACGACTCCAGGGAGGTATCTTTGCGCTGGCCTTTATAGCGTATGATTTGTGCAAATGGCCCATGCACGATTTCATCCGAGGAAAGGTCGGTCAGGGTTTTAACATCATAAAGGCGGCGCAGCCATTGACTGGCAGACATCTTATAGGCGTTACTGACCAGCTCCTCTGCCATGGCTACAGCGTTGTTAACAATTTCGATTTGATCCGATAGAAAGTATTGAAAGGTGTTCATGGAAGTCATAAGTGAAATTGTTTATATCACAAATTATAAAACTCAAATCATTTGCCCTGTTAAATAATGCTTCGCATTAGATCTACGATTTATTTAACAGGGCAGGCAAATCTCAAAATACAATAAGTCAAATCCCAAACGTGTTTGGATTATTGGAGCTTGGGATTTGGATATTGTTTGTTATTTGTCCTTTGGTGCTTGAAATTTTTTTAATCCGATGGTTTGAGCCCGTCAACGTTTATAGCATATGTAACACAGCCTAAAATTTTGATCAATATGCCGAGGAGATTTAAGCCGGGCCTAAAAAATACCTTAAAAAAGGGTGGACAAGCCGGAATGATTAATGATACAAATTCTTCCTTTGATTTTGATAACAAGAAAGATGGGAGGTGATGTATTGGGTAGCGTCGTAAAAAAGCGCAGGAAAAAAATGCGCAGACATAAACACCGCAAACTTCTGGCTCGTACGAGACATCAGCGAAGGAAGGGTAAATAATAATAGAGCTGAGGTTTTGTAATGATACCCCAAGCTAAAAAGCACCTGGTGCTTGATCCAACGCCAGGTGCTTTTCTGATTTGTGGCTATTGGGCAGGTGAGGAAAACCCTTTCAGATATTTCAGGAATTCCGCGTTGGTCGAAAGGACCAGCGAGTTTTTTTCGTCCAATGTGTCGGCATAGAGTCCAAGGGTTTTAGTGAAGGAATAAAATTCAGGATCAAGGCCATAAGCCTTGGCGTAAATGACGGTGGCTTTTGCGTCGGCCTTCCCTTTGAGCTCCTGGGCGGTTCGATAAGCCGCGGAGGTAATCTGCTTTAAATCCCGTTCCTTTTCACCGACAATCTTACGGGCCTCGCCTTTGCCCTCGGAGCGGAATTTTTCGGCGATCTGTTTTCGCTCGGCGATCATCCGCCCGTACACCGATTTGCGCACCTGCTCAACGTAATTGATCCGTTTGATTTTAACATCGACGAGCTCGATACCGAAACGGTCGAGCTTCGGCTGCGCCTGTTCCACGATTCCTTTTTCGATTAAGGCCCTTCCGGTGGTAATTTGGCCGGTGGTGGGCGCGTCCTTCTTAATATCTTCGAGCCCGATTTCAAAGGTATCCAGTTCCCGGTTGGTGTTGCGGACCGCTTCAATGAGACGATAAGAGGTGATGAAGTTGCGCACCGCCGGATCGATGATGTCCTCCAGACGTCCCAGAGCCCTGACCGTGTTATTGACCGTCTGAAAAAATTTGATCGGATCGATAATTTTCCAGCGTGCAAAGGGATCGACCCAGATGTAAGTTTTATCGAGAGTCGGAACCTGTCCCGGGTCACCATCCCATGTTAAAAGGTTTTTAGGGAAATAGTTGGTATGCTGAATCACGGGGACTTTAAAATAGAGTCCCGGTTTGACTTTGGGTTTGCCGACCACTTTTCCAAACTGGGTGACGATCACCTGCTCGGTTTCATCCACCACATAGGCCGCTGCAAAAATCAACAAGATCACGACAATAACGGCAACGATGATAAAGCCTTTTGATTTCATTTTACGATATCCTTTGACTTGCCCAGATTTAATAACGGAAGCAGATTTTTCAGGTCCTCATCCACGATGTATTTGTCTCCCAGTCTGGGGAGAAGGACTCCGATGGCTTCCAGATAGAGTCGTCTTTTGGTGACGTCTTTGGCTTTCACATACTCATTATAGCGGTCCACAAAGCGGCTGGCATCCCCTTTGGCCCGGTTGACACGGTCCAAGGCATACCCTTCGGCCGCTTTAATCACGCGCTCGGCCTCGCCGCGCGCCTGGGGGATGGCTCTGTTGTACTCCTCCTTGGCCTGGTAAATCATTTTTTCTTTTTCCTGAATGGCCTGATTGACCTCATTGAATGAAGCTTGAACCGGACCCGGTACATTGGTCTTTTTCATTTCGATGGTAACGATCTGAATCCCCGCCTCGCCTTGATCCATCTCTTTTTGCAACACTTGTTTGGCCATTACGGCAATCTCATCGCGTTTGCTGATCACTTCGTTGATGCTGCGATCACCTACCACCTGACGCATACTCGCCTCTGACATATCCAAAAGGAGACGACGCACATCGCGTACCTTAAAAAGAAAATTGTACGGATCCTTGATACGATATTGAACAATCCAGGGAACTAAGGCGACATTCAGATCTCCGGTCAACATAAGGGATACGTTTACGTTTTCGCTGCTCGACGCATAACGGGAGCGGTTGTCCAGGCGAGCGGAGCGAAAGCCGAATTCTTCTTTGTAAACGCGCCGCACTTTGACCTTGGTCACTTTTTCGACCCCGGCCGGGAGTTTGAAATTAAGGCCGGGCTGAGTGGTGCGTACGTACCTGCCAAACCTTTGGACAACCCCGACCTCATCGACGCCGATGGTGAAAAAAATGGAGGATCCAAAAAAGAGAACCAGAATGATAAGGATGATAATCGGTCCTCCCGGGAGTTTGCCCGGCAATTTGATCTTATTGATTTTTTTAATCAGATCATCCATCTGGGGGGGTGGCTTGCCCGGGCCTTGCTGCTGCTTTAATTTTTCCCAATCCCAACTCATGGCATAATGTCCTGTTTTATTTTGTTGTTATTTCGTGCCCAACCATTTTTGGATGGGCACCATTTCTTGTAGATTGATGAGCCAGTTCTGCAAAGAAAATAGGATCCGAACTGCAATCCGAATCCAATCTTACTATTAGAAGTCTCATCTCAAGTCAAGTAAAATCCGGACAGAGTGGTTTTTGAAACTCCCCGCAGCCCCGCTGAAACGTGATTTTGGCTTCGCTTCGGCACGCCATGGGGAATACACTCGCCATTGCGGCCAGTAAGATGGGAGCAGGTCGCTTGGTATCCGGCAAATGCCGGTTTTGCTTGACAGTCAAGGTTCCTGATAGATAATGGACAACACGTGGACAAAAAGAAGAAAGAAAAAAAATTTGAACATATTGGGCAGATAATTCCGCAGGTGCTGAAAACCTGCCGCCGCCATAAAGATGCAGGGATTTCTGAAGTTTGGCAGCTCTGGAATGAAGCTGTTGGTGAAATCGTGGCTGAAAACGCGCAGCCGGCGGCTTTCAAGGGAGCACTGCTGCTAGTGCATGTTAGCAGCTCGACCTGGATCCATCACCTTCGGTTTATAAAACAGGACATTATCAAAAAAATTAACGCTGCGCTGGGGAATGATTTGATCAATGAAATCAAATTTAAAATAGGCCCCCTATAGGCGCAAAATGAAGCGGATGCATGGCCACATTTAGCGAGGATAAATTCTTTAACGGTCATATCCTGATAAAGCAGGAAAGGCGCGGATACCGGTTTGCCATCGATGCGGTTTTGCTGGCCCATCATGCCTGCCCCCGTCCGGGAGAAAGGGTATTGGACTTGGGAACCGGGTGCGGAATCATTCCCCTCATGCTGGCTTTTCGCCATCCACAGGTGAAAATTTACGGGATTGAAATCCAGAAGCAATTGGCGCAACTCGCCATGGACAATGTCAAGGCGAATCGAATGGAAGATCGAATTGAGATTTGTTGTATGGATATGCGGTGCTTGAAACCCGAGGCGCTTTCCGGACCCCTAGATCTGGCAGTGAGTAATCCGCCGTACCGGAAGAAGGACTCCGGGCGGATCAATCCGGACCGTCAAAAGGCGATTGCGATGCATGAGATTGAAAACACCTTCTTGGATGTGGCGGAGGCCGCTCGGCGAGTGTTGCGTACCGCCGGACGTCTGGTGACCATCTATCCGGCCGAGCGTATGACTGAGGTTATGGTGCAGTTCAGATCTTCCGGAATCGAACCGAAACGGATGCGGATGATTCATTCCAGCAGCGCCGATGAAGCCAAACTATTTGTGATTGAAGGGGTAAAGGGCGGTCGTGCGGGAGTGAAGATCGGTCCCCCGCTTCACATTTATCATGCTGACGGAAGCTACACCTCAGAGGTGGCAAAAATGTTTCAACCCTGAAAAGAAGGTGATTGACAGGAAACATCAAAAAGAGTTAATAATTTTCACTTATGTCTTTCAAAATCGCACCTTGCTAATCAGGACGGAGAGGTGGCCGAGCGGCTGAAGGCCCCGCTCTCGAAAAGCGGTATCCTGCCAAAAGCGGGATCGTGGGTTCGAATCCCACCCTCTCCGCCACTAATAGTATGTGGAGACCAAGATCCTAACCCGGGTATACCGGAAATCACAAATTACTTGCACCAAATGTTAAATAAATTCCAAACTTCAAGCACCAAATTCCAAATAAATTCCAAACTCCAAATATCAAATTTCAATATCCAAGTTTTTTAATCTGGTTTGTTATTTGGGATTTGGGTCATTGATATTTGTTTGTTATTTGTTTTTTGAGTATTGTGATTTATTGTTATGTGAACGCCTTTAAAATATCCAAGTTGGGTCCGCAGTCTTGCGGAGAGATGTCCGAGTTGGCCGAAGGAGCACGACTGGAAATCGTGTGTACTGTCAAAGGTACCGAGGGTTCGAATCCCTCTCTCTCCGCCATTTTAATTGGAAAGATTCTTTTTTATGTCCTATCTGGTTCTGGCACGCAAATACCGGCCACAAACATTTGAAGAAGTGATTGGACAGGATCATGTCATCCGGACGCTGGCCAATGCGATTTCATCGGATCGAGTGGCACACGCCATCCTGTTTTCAGGCCCCCGGGGGACAGGCAAAACGACGGTCGCCCGAATTCTGGCCAAGGCCCTGAATTGTGAAAAGGGCCCGGCCCCTGTTCCGTGTAATACCTGCCGGTCTTGTCAAGAGATTACTTCGACTAATGCTGCGGATGTATTTGAAATCGACGGGGCCTCCAACAACAGTGTCGATCAGATCCGCGAGTTGCGTGAAAATGTCAAATATATGCCGGCCCACAGCCCTTACAAAATCTACATTATCGATGAAGTCCATATGCTCAGCATGGCGGCTTTTAACGCCCTTCTAAAAACCCTGGAAGAGCCGCCTGAACACATCTTATTCTTTTTTGCGACAACCGAGCCTCATAAGATTCCGGTCACGATACTTTCCCGCTGCCAGCGACACGACTTCCGGCGTGTCGAAGTAAAATCGATCGTAGCGCAGATGCAGAAGCTCTGCATGGAGGAGAATTTCAGCGTTCCCGAGGAGAGCATGTGGCTGATTGCGCGTGAGGCCCAAGGGGGTATGCGAGATGCCTTAAGTCTCCTGGATCAGGTGATGGCATGCTCGGGCGAGTCCGTGACCCATGAGCAGCTTCTGGTTATCCTCGGTATTATTGACCGTAAATTCATATACGACCTCTCAGACGCTATTTTAGGACGCGATATCGCGGATCTTCTGGATATTGTGGATCAGATTTACGACCGTGGTCATGACATGAAGAAGCTGCATGCGGATTTGACAGAGCATTTCCGCAATATGCTGGTAGTCAAAATCGGGCAAAACAGCGCCCAATTGGTTGATCTTCCGGCCACTGAGATCGAAACCATCCGTAACCAGATAAAGGGTATATCCCAATCGCATCTGAGTCAGATGCTGGATTTCATTTTCAAGGAGGAAACGACCATCAAGTTTGCCACCCGGCCAAAGCTGGCTTTTGAGATGCTTTTTGTCAAGATGTTTCAATCCAGACCGGCCCTCCCCATTGATGTTCTGATTCAAAAACTCGATCGGCTGCGGAAAGAGTTCCAGGGTGCCGGATTAGAACGCGATGCGGATGATGAGCCCGATTCAAACCGCTCGAAAAAAAAAACAGCAACCAGCGATGAAAGTGAGATAAAGATCGGAGACAGGGCAACGGCATTCGATACAATGGACGATCTCGAGTGCACCTGGGAAAAGTGCCTTGAGGTGATCGGAGAGGAAAATCCGGTTCTGGCAGCCAATTTGACTCGTTCGACCTTGAGCCGAACCGACGCGAAGAATCTGGAAATTACGGTCAGCGGCAATGGTTTCAACTGCAATATGATCAAGCGACCCAAACATATGAAAACCCTTGAAAGGGTGTGCCGTGAATACTTCGGCCAAAATGTGGAATTGAATTTAAAGACAAAGGATGGTGCCGCTCAAAACCGGCACAAAAAGAAGCAAAATACCAATCAAATTGTTCAGGATGCGCTAAATGATCCATTGGTGGCCAAGGTCGTCGAAATTTTCAACGGTCAAGTCGTCGATGTCAAAATTCTATAGGAGGTAAATGTATGAAGGGTATGGGAAACATGATGAAGCAAGCCCAAAAGCTTCAATCCAAAATGCTCAGGCTGCAGGAAGAAATGGGTGACAAGACTGTTGAAGCAACCGCTGGCGGCGGGATGGTCAAAGTGGTTGCCAATGGCCGCCAACAAATCCTTTCAATCCAGATTGAAAAAGAAGTTATCGATCCCGAAGATGCGGAAATGCTACAGGATCTGGTCTTAGCCGCTGTCAATGATGCATTGGTGAAGTCTCAGGAGATGGTTTCCGGAGAGATGAGCAAACTCACCGGCGGGCTTAACATTCCGGGATTGATGTGATCGGCGGGGAGAAAATATGAGTCATTATCCGGTTTCGGTTTTAAGATTGATCAAAAATATTGCGCGTCTTCCCGGTATTGGCGAAAAAACAGCCGAACGGTTGGCAATTCATATCCTCAAGGCCCCCAGAAAAGAAATGGAACAGCTCTCCCAGAGCATTATAGAGCTAAAGGAAAGAGTGCGTCTCTGTTCGGTGTGTTTTGCCCTGAGTGACCGTGAAATATGTGATATTTGTTCCGATCAAACCCGAGACAAGACACTTATCTGCGTCGTCGAACAGCCGGCGGATATGGTGGCCTTGGAGAAATCGGGAGCCTTCCGAGGTGTTTATCATGTACTGGCGGGTGTCCTTTCGCCGATGAATGGGATTGGCCCCGATGATATCCGCATTAAGGAACTCAGCGCTCGGATTGAAGATGGCCGGATCAACGAAGTCGTATTAGCCACCAGTTCCAATGTAGAGGGTGAGGCAACGGCATCATATCTGGCGCAGCGTCTTGAAAATATGCCCGTAAAAGTTACCCGCATCGCCTCAGGTGTCCCAGTGGGCGGAGACTTGAAATATGTCGATCAGGTAACGTTAAAGCGGGCCATGGACACCCGTCGCCATCTTTGAACCGAAACAGCGAGCGCATTCCCTGGGGCTTGCCGCGGGGTTAGCGAGCGAATTATAAATTAGACACAATTCCTTACGGGGGAAGATCCCCCGTAGCTTGCTGCGGGGAGCTTTAATAATGAACCCGTCTGATATTTTCAAATGCACCCAGTGCGGAGATTGCTGTAACGGATATGGGGGCACGTATGTTACCGAAGTCGATATCCAAACCATCGCAGCCTATGCGGGTTGTGATTCCGAGCATTTTGCGGAAGCATATTGTCAGAAATCAGGTAATCGACTCGTTTTGGGCCAGGGTCCAAAGGGACACTGCATCTTCTGGGACGGGGTTTGCACGATCCATCCGGTGAAACCGCGTTTCTGCAATCAATGGCCGTTTATTGGAAGTATCCTGGTTGATGTAGACAATTGGTACATCATGGCCGGCTTTTGTCCGGGCATGCGAACCAATGTTTCCGACGACGATATCAAAGCCTGTGTCGAATACGCACTTCTGCATCAACCGCCTCGCAAATGAAATGTACCTATTCCTTAATTACATACCATGATCGGTGTATTTGACTCAGGTGTTGGTGGAATTACTGTCGTTAAGTTTCTAAAGGATGCCTTGCCGGAGTATGACATCATTTATTTCGGTGATACGGCGAGGACGCCATACGGCAATAAAAGCCTCGCAACAATCCGCACCTTTACCTTACAGGGGATCGATTTCCTTTTTCAAAAAGGGGCTAAATTGCTGGTCATCGCCAGTAACGCTGCCGCAGGTGCAATTGCCGGGGATATGAATGAGCAGCAGAAGGCGCCCGGGTTGGAAATCATTACACCGGCTGTACAGAAGGCCCTCCGGGAAAGCCGGCACTCAAGAATAGGTATCATCGGCACACGCGCAACTATCGCCTGCAAGATCTATGAACAGAAAATCAGAGCGCTCGATCCCCAGGCGAAAGTCTATACCAAGGAGGGGTCTCTATTGGTGCCGCTGGTGGAAGAAGGCTGGTTGAAAAAACCGGAAACGGTGCGGATTGTTAAAAAATGTATCTATCCCCTGAAGGTCAGACAGATTGACACGCTGATTCTCGGCTGCACCCATTTTGCGTTGCTAAAAGAGATTTTTAAGAGGAAAATGGGGCCGAATATTCGCATCATTGATCCGACGGTGACGGCCGTTGGAACGGTTAAGACGTTTTTGAGATGTAATCCCGAAGTTGACGCCCAACTGGGTAAAACCGGAAGAACGCATTTCTTTGTTTCAGATATCTCCGAACACTTCCAAAAAGCCGCCCAGGCATTCTTTGGGGGCCACATTCAACTAAACCGCATGTCGATCCCAAATAAACGTTCATAGGTTTACCCGCCTTTGGCGGCGCCTTAGGCGACCAGGGTTCAGAGTTCACCGTTCAGGGTTAATATCTTAATCTGTGCCCATCCACGACTAAATAATGGCACTCTAAAGTGTCCAATTCAGAAATGCGGATTTTTTTGCATTATCAGTGTCCATCCAGAAATGGTAGATTTTGGTTCAGGACGAGGCCGCAGTTTTTTTGCAGCCGCAGACGTAGCGTGGCTACGTTGAGGATTGCAAAAATGCGAGAACGCTGTCATGGGCCGAAAGATGCTATTTATGGATGGACACTAATTTACTTGTTGTGCACGATAATATCTCGTTTGGGATAGGGTATTTCTATCCCTGCTTTATCAAAGGCACCTTTAACCTTATCGGTGATGTAGGAGATCGTATCCATTCTTTTGCGGGCATCTTTGATCCATACCCTTAATTGCAAATCAACTGAAGATTCACCGAAATTTCGCACCACAACTTTGGCTGGGGGATCCTTGGCGATCCACTGGGCGGTGTCAGCCACGGCGATAATGACGGCCTTGGCTTTCTCGATATTCGTGTCGTAGGCAACGCCGATATTGACGCGCACCCGGATTTTTGAGGTAATGATGGTATAATTGACGATATCTCGTTTCATGATTTCATTGTTGGGGATAATAATGACAATGTTGTCGGTGGTTTTGATCGATGTTGCCCTTAAGCCGATATCGATTACATCGCCCCAGGTGGCGCTTCCGATCGGTGCACTCCAGACTTCAATGCGGTCACCGATTTCAAAGGGACGGTCGATAATGAGTAAAACCCCGGCAATGAGGTTGGAGAGGGTGTCTTTGGCGGCAAAACCGATGGCGATACCGGCCACCCCGGCACCGGCCACAAAAGGCATCACATTGATACCCAGCATGTCCAGAGCCAAGATAATGGCGATAACATAGATAATTATACCGGCAAATTTGTAGAGCAGATCAAAGATAATATTGTCGATTTTGGTATCGGTTTTATGGACAATATTTTTTTGAAAATATCCGAGGGCAATCATCAGGAAATCTTTAATCGGTGCGGCCACAAGAATGATGAACAGGGCGTAATAGGCATTTTCAATCAGCTGAGCGTCCAAAGTACGGATCAGATAGGCGCCGGTGAACAACAGGATGACATACTTCAGCACCTTACGTAAAAGGCTGTAGATCTGAGGATTGATTTTGACAAATTCATACTTCTTTTCTCGCTTTTCAATGAAGCTCAAGACGCGTTTTAATATCAGCCAAAGAACAAATGCCCCGACGACAATAATACCTATTTTGATGGGGGTTTGAAGATTCGCTTTCTCACCGCCCAACATTACGACGACCTGATCAAGATATCCGACCCATTTATCCATGCAAAACTCCTTGTCATTTTTACGACGCCATCAAACTTGTTTGACAAATAGTCTAGTTTAGCCTGGAAAACAACAATTTTCTAAATTATCAGGGTAGGTTAGGTTTTAGTAAGGCCTTGACATTTTATGGGGAATCCGATATGGCGGATTCACGAAATCAACTTGCATAAAGTAACCGTTCACGGGTTCAGAGGTTCAGTGGTTCACCGAAAACCTGAACTGTTGATTCGTGATTTCATCATTTGCTCAATGACAGTCAGGCAAGGTCACCTTTAGAAAAATAACCCTGAACGGTGAACGTTGAGCCCTGGTCGCCTAGGGCGCCGCCAAAGGCGGGTAAACCTGTGAACGCCCACAGCAAAAAAGGAGTCGGATCATGTTTGGAATGCACGATAATCAGCTCAATCGTATAAAGTCTCGAAAGAATCATAAATGTTATGGTATGGGGCTTGGAATCATCATCTTAGATGACGTTTATCCGGGCTTTCCGGGAGATGTGCGCAATGCGAGTGCCTATCCGTTCCCTATCCAGTATGAAATTGTGGAAGGCGTCGACATCAAGAGACTAGTGTATGAAGAAGATAAATCCTCCTGTCTGAAACCGATCGAGCAAGCCGCCAAAAAATTGGAGCGTATGGGATGCCGGGCGATTGCAGCTGAGTGTGGATACTTTTCATATTTTCAAAAGGAAATTGTCGAGACTGTTGACATTCCGGTTTTCATGTCCAGCTTGCTTCAGGTCCACTGGGCCCAGCGACTCATCGGTGCAGACAAAGTGGTTGGTATTCTAGCGGCGAATAAATCGCTGTTAACGCAGAAACATCTGGAAGCTGTCGGAATCGAGCTCGATAGCAACTATGTCATCGGCGGGGCAAAAGATGATGGGCACTGTCCGGAATTTGATCACATATGGACGGAAGCCTTGCGAACGGATCCACCGGCCATCAGCTATGACATCGCTGAAAAAGATTTCCTGAAAGTCGCCGTTGCCTTTTACCAACAATTCCCGAACATGGGAGCCATGGTTTTGGAATGCACCGGTTTTCCGCCCTTTGCCAGAGCGGTTCAGAGGGAAATCGATATTCCCGTTTTTAGTTGGGGAACATTATTGGACTATGCGTATTCCGTGGTCGTGCACCGAGATTATTACGGACATGTTTGATACACCGGGCCTGAAAAACCCATTCAAAACCGGACAGGGAAGGATTCGCAGATGAACACAGATGATGGCTTAATGCAAAGAGGACTTGAGATGACCTTGCCGGAAAAAACGATTTTGGGAGTTGGGGGCAGCCCCAGAATCCATGGAAATACAGATGTGCTGTTGAAATCTATTCTCAAAGGCGTTGGCGCGAAAGATATTCCTGCCGAAAGCGTCCAGCTGCGAGAGTATTATTTTCAACCTTGTATCGGATGTGAAAAATGCCGCAAGGATAAAATCTGCACCGGTTTAAATGACGGCATGCAGCTTCTTTATCCGCAAATCATCAAAGCCCAGGGGTTGATTCTGATTTCGCCGACCCATAACTACAACATCACCGCGTGGATGAAAGCGTTTATCGATCGTCTTTACTGTTTTTATGAATTTGATGACAATCGGCCGAGAGGCTGGTCGAGCCATTTAGCCGGCCAGAAAAGAAAAGCTGTTATTGTCGCCGTATGTGAGCAACAAGATGAAAAAGATATGGGATTTACGCTCGAAGCCATGCGCCTGCCCCTGGAAGCATTGGGCTATGAGATACTGGCAGTGTTTCCGGTATTCGGGATCTTTGACCGGGGGGCGGTCAAAAAAGAAAAAGAGACGCTGATTCGGGTATCAGAATTGGGTCGCAATCTGGCGCAAGCATTGCTTTCGTAATCCATTAGGGCGTACGATTTGATGTCTACGGGTGATCCATCAGGCTGCAGCAAGCCCAATCCGGACGCTTTTTTACGGACCCGCCGCCTCTTTTTTCGTCCGTGGTGTGAAACTGACTTGGAGCTTGCGCTTGGTTGGATTCGTAACTTTTTACGAGATCATCAAGGTTAGAACAATCAGGAAAGGAGCACAATTTATGACTACAAAACAGTGGGACAATCCACCGGCGATGCAGATCGACAGCGATACAAACTATCTTGCGACGATGGAGACCGACAGAGGCACGATTGAGTTGGAGCTCTATTCACAATTTGCACCTCAAACGGTCAATAATTTTGTCTTTCTGGCAGGCGAGGGTTTCTACGATGGACTAACGTTTCACCGTGTAATCAGCGACTTCATGATTCAGGGAGGAGATCCGACCGGCACAGGGCGAGGAGGACCGGGGTACCGGTTTGAAGATGAAGTGGAGGGAAATCCGCTGAAACACGAGCAAGGTGCCATATCAATGGCCAACGCCGGACCGGATACCAACGGGAGTCAGTTTTTCATCACCCATTTGCCTCAATCGCACCTGGACGGTAAACACACCGTGTTCGTCAAGGTGATATCCGGACAAACGGTCGTAGATAGCATCCGGCAAGGGGATAAAATGGTAAAGGTTGAGATAAGCGCTTTACCTTCGAAAGAATAAAAATGGCGCATATCATCGTACGGATGGCAGCCCCCAAAGATGCTGCCATTATTATCGAGTTTAATATTGCCATGGCCCGGGAAACCGAAGGAAAGGTATTGGCATTTGATATCTTATCTGCGGGCGTGCATGCCGTAATGGAAAATCCCCAGCTGGGATTTTATCTTGTGGCTGACGCGGCAGGTGAAATTGCAGGTTGTTTAATGGTTACGTCCGAATGGAGTGATTGGCGTAACGGCCTCTTTTGGTGGATTCAAAGTGTATATATCAAAAGAGGATTTAGGCGCCAGGGTGTTTATGCTAAAATGTTTGAATTCTTAAAGCGGAAAGCAGAACAAACACCCGAAGTGTGCGGCTTCCGATTGTATGTCGCCCAAAACAATCTGGCCGCCCATAAGACCTATGCCTCCTTAGGGATGCATCAGACGCCGTATCAGGTCTATGAAGTATCAAAAGATCAAAGCTGTCGCTAAAAATGGAAAAGGACAAATCTCTTGAGCGAACCGAATAAGCTAAGAGAATTTCCATCCACTCTTCAATGGCATATAATCTACGGATCTACAATACGGCGAAGCACGTCAGATCTGCTCAGTGGCAGCCACAATTGATCAGTCGAACGGGTTTTGAAGAATGGGAGGCTGGAGGTAGCCAGAGTTTTCTAGACCAAGCCCATCAACGATTGGAAGAAATTGTTGAAACTCATACCACATTAGAGCTTTCTGAAGAAAGGTTACAAGCGATTCAAGCCCGGATTGATAAATTTAAAAGATAAAACGTTACTAAATAAAAAAGAGCAAGGTGTTGAAATCCATCAGAAGTAAAAGAAGGAATGAATGGTCTTTGTCTGCGGGTTCTGCCTAAGCACTGTTGCTATAAGAATGGGAAGAATGTTTCGGTCTTTATAACCAGTAATTTGGAAAGACCTTGCAATTCTGCGTGGATTTTAATAGTTGGATGGACTATGTTTGATAAAGATAATTATAACTGCCCTTTCTGTGATAAAGATTTGTCAGCTAGAAATTTTCAACATAGACCAAGAAAAATGTTAATAGAAACTTGCCCACATTGCAATGAGAAATTGTCTTTTGATGCTTATTATGGGATTCCTTTAAAACCAATGACTCGAAAACAGGTAGTCACTCTCCTTATAGTAATATTAATTGCTTATGGATTGTTGATATTCATAGCGAAATAAAAAATTGTATACACCGTGGCAGTGTGTGGAGGCTGCCATAATGATTGCCTCGAAACATCCCAACGTATTTTTAGGTATATCAGCTCACTCCCCGAAACAATTGTAGCCCGTTGATGGTCTAATTCATCAACTTGCACGCTGTGGCTTTTCTCCATTCCCGGACAAGGGCAATGTTAGCAGCACAGGGCTCATCAACGGTTAGAGCCGTCAGCCGCCTAACGGTCTTTCTTGAAGGCATTAACACTGTCACGGGTGAGGTTGAACTGGGCATCGACATCCGAGATGTATCGCTGAAAAACATGCATGATTTGAAAAGCGCTGTCTTCACATTTCTTTAAGGACTCGAGCCAAAATTTGGGCCAGATCGAATAATAATGGTGACCCCATTTATTGACTGATAGTATCAAGCCCAAAATTATCGAATAGCTCGTTGGCTTTGGCGATGGCCTTTGGATCGGTGATGCCCAGGTTGGTACCGAGCAACCCCAGTGTCTCAAACTCAGGTCCGCCTATACTGGGCGTTACCTGATAAGGCTCATCGAGGGCTATTGCTGTTTCTTGAATAGCGCTGAAAAGCTTACGGTTTCCTTCAGTTTCCAGTGACCACTCCCGATGCCTGACCTTCCGCGCAATTTTTTGCTTATTTTTCCTTTGGGATTTGTATTTCGCAGATATCATCCCCCTTGCATATACATTTCCCGAGATTCCCTTTCAAAGCGGGCTGATAGTGTTTGCCGATTCCACTGTCCTGCTTAAAGTAACATTTCCAGGTTTCTTTACGGGACTCAGGATGAAATTGGGAACCATATCAGTGATATCCGTTATCCACGACAACAGCACTGTATGGGGTTTATGAAGTATCAAAAGATTAAAACTGTCGCTAAAAATGGAAAAGGACAAATCCCTTGAGCGAACCGAATAAGCCAAGAGAATTTCCATTAAATCCTTGGGGTGACCAGAAAAGAAAATAATGAACAAATGCACCGGCGAAAGCGAGAACGATTTTAAGGCCTAAATGAACGAGAGGCTTATCCCCTCCCAAGACGGCCACCCACTGATTCATGAATCCATGCACTTTATCCATATTGCGCTCCTGGTGTCATTTAACTTAGATATAGGGGAATAGGGCCATAAAGTCAAAAAAGTTTGGGCGTCGTAAAATCGTCCCGCACATTTCGGTGATCGCCCATGTTTTTCAGCGATCTGTGTTATAGAGTAGGGGACCCCCTTCCTCCGACTCTCGCCCCCCAACGCTTGGCTTTTTTCGGCTACAAAATTTTTCTGGTGGCTGCAAAAAACCGAATGGGTAGGCCAAGCGCTTTTCTAAGACGCTGAAAATTAAATCAATTTTCCGTTTTCCGGTAATATTACACCCCTAACAAAACCCCATTTTTTAAATTTGACTTTTAACATCGGTTTAATTATTCAAAACAGGGTTGCACTGTTTTTCCTGTCCTTAATAACCCAAAACATAACGGCCTGGACTTAAACTTGATCCCATTCTGGAAGGTTTAACACCATGCAAGTAAACATCGCTGATGTAACCTGGGAAGCGTTTATTTACCCCAGATCTGCCAAAAGCGAAAAGACTGTTGAGGCCTACACCGAAGCCCTCTCTGTAGGGGCCCAGTTCCCGCCAATAAAAATCCAGCGGGTTTTTAACTACCCCGCTGACAATGGCAATACAAAAGCCACGTTAATCCTCGATGGTATCCACCGCTGGTCTGCGTTTAAGGCAAAGGGGATCAAAGAGATTGCCGCCGTTGAATGGAAGAACAAGCCCCTTGATTACGAGAAAAACAAAGTGGCGCTTCTGCTCGAATCGGCAGGATGCAACCTCAGTCATGGTGATCGATTAAGCGCAAGCGATAAAAAGCGCATCGCCCGTGATATAGCGTCTACAGACCCGGAATGTATTTGGACGGAAGAAGCCCTTGCAAAAAAATTGGGGGTAATACGGCAGACCGTCAACAACTGGATTTCTGATATCAGGACTCGGCAAAAGGCTGGGCGGAATACGGTTATCCTCCGGTTGAGCCGCCTGGGTTGGCCTCAGGAGCAGATCGCAGAGATAGCGGGGGTGAGCCAGGGTAGGGTTGCTCAAATTATTAATAATACCAATTTTGGCGGAATTAATAATTTGCTCTCCCAGGGCCGTGATATGGACTATATCGCTTCCCATTACAACATAGATCTCGCCCTGGCATGGGCTTTGCTGTTGGCGGGAAAAACAGACCAGGAAAAGTTCACTGCCCTTGGCTGGGGACTTCGAACCTGGGATCGGTGGTATTTCAATGACTGCGACCAGCGCTTCGGCGACGACTGGCCGGGCAGGATTCCGGCCCAGCTCGTTGCGCACACCCTTTTTTACTTTACCGACCCCGGAGACCTTGTTCTCGACCCGATGGCCGGCGGCGGCGTAGTCTCCGACGTTTGTCTGCTTTTTGAACGAAAATGCTTCTCCTTTGACATGGCCGTCAGAGATAACCGGCCGGAAATCCGCCATCGTTGCTGGGATACTGCTGATCTGAAATGGCCCCGGATCAAAAAACCCGATCTGATTTTTTTCGATCCCCCGTATTTTTCAAAGATGGACGTTGCATACAAAAAAATGACCGACAACACCACCTCGATCTCCTCTCTTTCCAAGGAAGACTACGAAGCCTTCCTATCTTATTTTTTTACCCTTGCGCACAAAAATGCCAAACCTATAACCCGGCTGGCCTTCTTGAACGCCGACTGGCGGGATTTTGAATCGACACCAGCAAGAAAAGAACAGGCTGCCAACGCCATAACGATATTCGATTATCACAGGCTGCTGTCTCAAACGGGCTGGGAAATCACCCACCGGATTGAATGCCCGCTGAGTTCCGAACGCTTCATCGGCTTTCAGGTCCGGCGGATGCAGGCAAAAAAAATATTGGGCACGGTATCCAGATCGCTTTTGATAGCAAAAAGGGGAAAATAGCGGTGTCGCCTTGTAAAAAATGATGCTCCGATGCAGGTAACAAGCACACTTCCCTCAGGATATCAGCCGGTCTCAAGACCTGAGATATGACATAGGGGGAAACCTTTATGCCATATGACGAAAAATTGAGGAAGATGGAATAAAAATTGATCCCTGTGAAAATTTCTATCTGTCAGATAGACTATCTGCGATCCTACATATCAAATCAAAGGCCTCATGTATGTTGAAACTATCGAAATCAGCAGGTCTAAGCACAGGCCTCAACTGACCTTCCAGCTGCCGATCAAGCCCCCGATCAAGCCCCCGCTTATATTCTAAAGAGATGTCAACCGGAGTATTCCCCGGTACATCGAGCTTTTTTTTCACCATTATGAGGAAATCGTGATCATCAAGATCCAGCTTCATTTTACGGACAGCATGGAACAGGTCGAATAAATCCCGGATTGCAGGTTCTTTCCTGGTGAGGGCTGCCCGGACTTTTTCTGCGTATGCCTCCTGCATTTCCATTGCATGGACGGTAAAAATGAGAAGCAGAGACCGGCCACTAAAGGGATTCACAGCGATTGTGCGCGTCTCGACAGTCACCGAAGTACGAAGGAGCGGCTCACGGATGCCGATTTCAATTTTGACTTTCTCCTGCTTCTCCATCACAGCCGAAGGGTATTCAAGGTAACCGATGTATTGTCGCGATTCATTATGCCCGCTGAACGCTTTTGAAATGGCAATCCCAGGAATGACGGCAGGCAGTTGATTATAAATTTCCTTAATGGGGTCCATCTCGGAACGTATCTGATTTCCGGATATATGGCTCAGAAAAAAAATGCTTGACATGGAATTCACACAGGGCTATTCTGTCATACATAATGTTTTATTGTCACGAATAGTGTGACAATACAGTGTTGTGGTTGCGACCCTACACTGTGATTTTCGATCCCACACGCCGCAGACCTATTATGGGGCTGCTCTTTTACCGCCTAGACGACCGATGAACTGCTGTATAAAGAGATGTAATGACTCAAAGGGAAAGATTTCCGGCTGCGTTATATACAGCAAAATCGTTTGGCGTTTGAGGCTTTGTGACAGCTTGTTGGGGGGGGTGAGCGACGCAAATATCGATCACCTCGCCTGTTTATACGGTAAATGGACGTAGTTATGAATAACCCTATCCAACAAAAGGAGGTTTACAATGACTATCGGAATGGTAAAAAAGTTAACCCGATCAACTTTGGCAATGGTAGTGGTATTGACCCTAGTGGGGTTCGTAACCATGGCGCATGCCGACGGGGTTATGGATCGCATAAACGCAGGTAAAACCATCAGACTCGGTTTTGCCAACGAAATACCCTGGGCTTACCCGGGCGATAACCAAGCGCCGCTCGGCTTTGTCAACGCAATATCTTTGGGGGTCCTTAAAACGATGGGTTACACAAACATCGAACCCGTGGTGACGGATTGGGGCGGACTGATCCCGGGGTTAAAAGCCAAGCGCTTTGATCTCATTACCGGGGGGATGTATATCCTTAAGAGCCGCTGTGAAAATGTTAATTTTTCAGAACCCATCGGTCTTTTTGGCGATAGTTGGCTCGTTCCAAAAGGGAATCCTAAAAATATTGGAAGCTATACTGATATTGCAGAAAAAGGCTTAGTCATGGTTACTGGCGTCGGTTACAGTTCGATTGAGGTTGCCAAAAAAGTTGGGGTTTCCGCGAAAAACATTATGGTTGTTCCGGGCAACACCGAAATTTTGGCAGCCGTCAAGGCCGGCCGTGCCGATGCCGGCAGTGTTACCTACTTCAGCGCCCTGCACTTATCCAAAGAAAGTGGCGGAGCTGTAGAGATTACGGATCCAAGGTTAAATCCCGAATGGACCTTCAATTGGGTCGGCGTTGGCTTTCGCAAAGCAGATACCGAGTTTCTGGCTGCCTTTAACAAGGCCTTGAAAAAATATGTCGGGTCCGCTCAAATGATGGCAGATGTTGCGCAGTATGGATACTCGGAATCCCAACTTCCCGGAGATGCTACTACGGCCCATGTCTGCGAAACTCACTGATCACCACCCGCACCCGTGCAGCATGGCCATGCAATGATGAGGTAAGGGTAACGCCCATTGGGCGTTACCCTTCGGATCTCAAATTAAGCCGTAAGATTCTGAGTGGGGCACCTAACTGTTCACTTAGATGAGAGATGAATCAAGATGCAATCTTATTTCGAGTATCTCAAAACGTATGGGCCGAGGTTTTTCGATGGTACTATCATAACGCTTGAACAGGCAGCATTGGGTACGCTGATAGCTCTCGTTGTCGCCTTGACTGCGGCTTTTATGAAAATGTCTTCAATCTTTCCCGTGCGATGGCTGGGCGTCACTTATATTGAAATCTTCCGGGGGACTTCACTGCTGGTGCAGATGTATTGGATATTCTTTGTTCTGCCGCTTTTTGGCATCACTTTAGAAAAATTTACGGCAGGTTACCTCGCCGTGGGCCTTAACCTGGGGGCTTACGGCGCGGAACTGGTGCGCGGGGCTGTGCAGTCGGTGCCCAAGGGGCAGTATGAAGCCGCCATCGCACTCAACCTAACCCCGTTCACGCGCATGCGCAGAATTATTTTTCCTCAGGCCCTGCTGATCATGATGCCGCCCTGGGGGAACCTGCTGATCGAATTGCTCAAGGCAACTGCGCTGGTTGCCCTGATATCTGTTCCCGATTTGATGTTCGAAGCCAAACAGACAAACATGACGACATTCCTGTCTGCGCAGACATTTGGAACCGCTCTGATTATCTATTACGTCATCTCTCGGTTGATTATCTCTCCGGGCATGCGCAGGCTTGAAAAAAAGCTGTCGCAAAAATTGAGCATAGGATAAGGTGATGTTTGACTGGAAATGGAGTTTTACTTTTGAAATTTTGCCGCGGCTGCTTCAGGCAACTGGCTATACCCTGCTTGCCGCCGGTATCGGCTATTCTATCGCATTGATTCTCGGTTTGGCCTTAGCCCTGGCGCAGCGTACACCGTATCGACTGCTGACCCGCATCGTAAGGGAGTTTGTCGAATTAGTGCGCTCCACGCCGCTTGTCCTGCAAATCTTTTTTGTGTTCTATGTGGGGCCTCAATTCGGTTTACGTCTGTCGCCGTGGACTGCGGGAATGATCGCCATCGGGCTGCACTACGCCGCCTATCTCTCGGAGGTCTACCGAGCCGGGCTGGACAGCGTCCCCAAAGGCCAGTGGGAAGCGTGCATCGCGCTGAATTTGAGCGTGAAACGGACTTACTTTAAGATCATCATTCCGCAGACCATCCCCATCGTTATCCCCGGATTCGGCAACTATCTGGTGGGCATTTTCAAAGACACCCCCATGCTTTCGGTCATCGGTGTCATGGAGCTCTTTCAGGTAGCAAATTCTATAGGCGCCGAAACCTATCGTTTTTTAGAACCCTACACGTTGGTCGGGCTGATATATTTGGGTCTCTCGTTGCCGACGGCGATGTTTATCCGACGCTTCGAAGACTGGGTTCGTGCTTCCCTGGGTATGAAAAAACTCTATGCAAAGGATTGATTCTCATGACCAGTGAAAATTTTCCTCTTGAATTGGAGGGTGACAACATCCCCATGGTTCGCTTCGACCGGGTGACCAAACGCTATGGGGATCTGACGGTTCTCGATTCCCTGAACCTGGACGTCAAGGCCAATGAGATGATCGCCATCATCGGGCCTTCCGGGTCGGGTAAAACAACGGTTCTACGCATGCTGATGACGTTGGAGTTGATCGACGAAGGGGTCATTTATGTCGATGGGAAACCCCTGACGCACATGGAAAAAGACGGGCAGTTAGTCTGGGCCAGCAAGCCATACATTCGCAAGATGCGCACCCAGCTCGGCATGGTATTTCAGCAGTTCAATCTGTTTCCACATATGACCGCCATTGAAAACTGCATGGAGGCGCTGGTACAGGTGTTGGGTTTGAGCAAGGATAAAGCCAGGCAGCGTTCGATGGATTTGCTGAACATGGTTGGCATGGAAGACAAGGCTGATCAGTACCCTGCTCGATTGTCCGGGGGACAGCAGCAACGGGTCGCCATCGCCAGAGCACTGTGTATGCGGCCTAAAATTATGCTGTTCGACGAGGTCACCTCCGCACTGGATCCGGAAGTCATCGGCGAAGTGACGAATGTCATTAAGATGCTCAACGACAAGCATGATCTGACGATGCTGATGGTCACCCATCAAATGGGGTTTGCCCGGGAAATATCAGACCGGGTATGCTTTTTCTACGAAGGCAAGATTGCCGAGCAGGCACCTCCCGATCAATTTTTCGATAACCCTCAAAACGAACGTACCACGGAGTTTTTGAGTGCCGTGTTGGCAGCAGACTAGCAATGCGCATGCGGCAGGTTTAACAAGTAAAATTGAAATGAAGGTGTGACTTATGAGATGGCAACCATTAAGAAAAATTTCCTTTGCTATTTGTATTGCTTTGGTTATCCAGGTACTGCTCCTGCCGGGATTAAAAGAAACAACTCCTTTAGCCGGCGAAAAACAAATAACCGCCGTAACTACGCAATGGCCCCCTTATATGGGGCTTAGATTAATAGACAACGGATTTTTACCGGAAATACTTGTCGAAGCATTCGATCAATTTGGCTATACGGTAACCGTCGAATTTCGGCCTTGGGCAAGGGCACTTGATGATGTTAAAAAAGGGGATAAGGATATCTTATGCGGCGTATATTATACTAAAGAACGTGAAGAATTTTTAGCCTACTCCCAATCCGTTGGGGAAATCCAGGATGTCTTATTTATGAAGAAAGGCAGAAACATCACCTATCAGCAACTAACGGACCTGAAACCTTATAAAATAGGAGTGCTCAGAAGCGCCGCCCATGGAAAAGAATTTGATACGGCTGATTTTTTGAATAAAGAAGAAGCAACGCATTATGGACAAAATATTCGAAAATTGCTAGTCGACAAAATTGATTTGATAGCCGGACCCAGGGATGTCATCAAATTCATCATTAAAAGGGATTATCCTTTATTCGTCGATAAAATAGAAGCCGTCAATCCCCCGCTTAGCATGAACAAAATATATTTTGGCTTTTCGAAAAAAGTTGCAGGGTACCAAGAACTTTTAAAAGCATTCGCCAAGGGATTGGCGCTGATAAAGAAAGATGGTACATATTACTGGCTCGCGAAAAAACATGGCGTTAATGTTTTTTGAGCTAGTTGGAAATTGATTAGCTCGTAAAAAGTCGGAAAACCGATTTCGAACCTCATCCCGCACGATTATCCGGTGGTCAGCAGCAACGGATCGCCATTGCAGGGGCGCTGGCCATGATGCCCAAAATCTAACCTAAGGATATCCATGATGAGCCAATTCCCATTTTTCACACAAAATGAGTACGGTGCACGACTAGATGCAGTTCGGAAAATCATGATCGATCAAAACCTTGAAGCATGCCTGGTTTCGGTTCCTGAGAACATTTATTATCTGGCAGGGATAAATCACTGGGGATTTTTCGCCTACCATATGTTAATCGTGACCCTTGAGAATGAAATGGTCTTGATTGCCCGTGACATGGAGCAGGTGACAATGGATCTCCAGCTGACCAATGCGCGTTTTGTAGGGTATGGCGACCTGGATGACCCGTCTCAGACCACCATAGAGGTCTTAAAGCAGGAGGGCTTGGACCAGGGAAAATTGGGGATTGAAAAAAACAGTCTATATCTTGCGATGGCCATTGCAGAAAGAATCCAAGAAGAGTTGCCAAATGTCGAATGGATTGATGCCTCGGATCTAATCTTTCAACATCGAGTGACGTTATCCGCATCGGAAATTAAGTACACTCGTAAAGCAGCTGCGATCACAGACGCCATGATGAGAGCAGCTATCGAAACAGCGGGGGCAGGCGTGACCGAAAAAGAGGTTGCGGCTGAGGTTCACCGCGCCATGATTTTGGCCGGCGGTGAGTACCCGGCGTTTGGGCCATTCATCCGATCCACACCAACTTTGGGTTTGGAACATGGCACCTGGTCGGATCGAACACTCGAAGTCGGGGATGCGCTGTTTGTCGAACTCTCCGGCAGTGCCGGACGATACCATGCACCGATGGGTCGTTTGATTTTCGTGGGGAAAAGACCTCCCGGAACAGAGGAGATAGAGCAGGTGTGCCTCGAGGCATTTGAAAATGTGACTCAAGCGATACGCCCGGGAGTGACCGCCCATGAGGTGTATCAAGCCTGGCAGAACCGGGTCGATGCAGCCGGGCTTGCCCATTACCGACGGCATCACTGTGGGTACATGGTGGGCAGTGCTTTTCCCCCAGCATGGTCAGGAGGGGGCGTACCACGCGGTTTACGCCGTAACAGTCATTTGGAGCTGCGCGCCGGTATGGTTTTTCATCTTTTGTCGTGGCTGATGCATACGGGGCGGGAGGGTGATTATTTTATCTCAGATTCCGTGTTGGTTACAGAAAATGGCTGCGAGGTGCTGACCACGATACCCCAATATGTTCACGTCGTCTAATCGTTGCATAAAAACATGACAAACTTATGATTAAAATAATGGTAATCTGGTGGTAGAAGATGTTTTACGCAAGATCCTTACGATAATGGTAGGGATCGAACCAAGGGGGTTCGACATACCACTGATTTAATCGCTTTGCGGGCTGGGTAAATGTCTCGCAGGGTTATGGCTGCATTTTTCATATTTTCAGTACTTCCCAAACTCCCACACCGCCTCATACATCGCCATGATGTTTTCCGGAGGAACATCCGGAAGAATGTTATGAACCTGTGAAAAGATGAATCCCCCTCCGGGAGCGAGGTCGTCAATCCTTCTTTTCACCTCGTCACGGATTTCCTGCCTGGTCCCATGCGGAAGAATCCTTTGGGTGTCGCATCCGCCTCCCCAAAACCCCAAAACATCTCCGAACTCTTTTGTTAATCTTTTGGTATCCATATCGACCGCCGAGGCCTGAACCGGATTCAGAAAATCGACACCCGCTTCAATTAAATCAGGAATCAATCGGTAAACCGATCCGTCCGTGTGCATCACAATAGGGACTCCTGATGTTTTTTTGATGTGAGAATATAATTTTTGGTGGTATGGCTTGATCATCTTTCTGTACATTTCAGGTGAGATAATCGGAGCGTCCTGGGTCCCCAGGTCATCACTGACCTGCACGACATCCAGGTACTGTCCCAGCGCAGCCCAATATCGATCGAATCGTTCACAATAAACATCTGCAATTCGGTCCATGATTGCTTCGGCAAAAACGGGGCGTTCTATGAGATCGAGGAGGAAAACCTCCCACCCCCTGAGCCCCTGAGCGCCGGCAAATATATTGCCTGCAAAATTTGACCCCACTAAAGGGTAGTCCGTTTTTTCACGGATATTTTTGGCGAACTCTCTCGCTTCCTCAAGCGCCTGGTTCAAATCTTTTGGAAGATTAAAGTTTAGGCCGATATTGAAGATATCGTCCTGGCGACGGTCCAGGTCGGCCAAGGTTTCACAGTCCTTCAAGGGATAGTAAACCGGCTCAAAAAAATGACCTGCCGAAGGCCTCAAGTAGGTGATGTTCCCATCTGAATCTCTAACAACTTCAGACCCATCACTTTGAGTCACCGGGTTCCATGCCTCGGGGATTTCACACAGCGACCCATCAGACATTTTTCCCGGTTTGTAATGGGCTTCTATATAAGCTGAATGAATGTCGGCCCTTACGGCCTGCAAAACGTCCTCTTCAACATCGGCGAGTTGTTGAGTAACACAAACAATTCGTATATTTCCTTCCTTCAAACCCATGTATGATCTCAACCTTTTATAGGCAATCGCTGAAATGCCGCTCACATCAAGGCCACCCAAGTCTACGGGTACCCTATCCGGTTCTTGATGATTAATTGCATGTAAAACTCTCTCTCTTCTATTCATTAAGTTCCCCCTCATCGGTGAAAGGTTTAGACAATCAGCTTACTTTGAATTCAGACTTCGTCGAATAGTCGCTTGGAAAATAATAGAAAAAGCACATCGCTCAATGGCCATTATGACAAAGAATTTGATGTAAAACATCCATATTGATATTTCGTGAACTGATCACGGTCACCACTTCTCTGCCAATATCCTTTACAAGGTTGTTCATCAATGCTGCAATGCCGACAGACGCTGCACCTTCAATAACTATTTTTTCTTGTTCTAATGTATACTTGATCGCTGATGCGATCTGATCCTCGTTTACAAGTATCAAGTCGTCCACATACGTCTGAACCATATTGAATGTATAGCGGTTGTCAAGACCGATGCCCCCGCCCAAATTGTCAGCCAACGTTTCCAACTCTGCAACCTGTACCGGCCTCCCGGCTTTCTGACTTTCATACATGGCGGCTCCTCGCTCCTCAGCGCTGAGGTTGCGCAGACGGTTTGTGGCACCACGGATCTTGAATGCACCGATATCATGAACCGTTTCGAGTTTCAGGTATACAGATGCCCCGCAACGGATTGATATTCCGGTAGAAAATACAAGTGGGGTACGGTGAACAAAGGGGCGGATCGCTTTTTGGGCCTTGTATATTTCACCCAATGTTACGGTTGATTCGGACATAATTAGGAGACTCCCAACTCTTCTTCAGCCTCATCCACGATAGACCTGATGGTGGAGACGACATCTGAAGGGAGTGGTTCCGGCTTGTGGGTCTTCAGAATATGTCTCGCCTTTTCCCATGCCCTGTCGTAGAGGCCCTTTCCACCGTCGGCTTCCCAGTCCACCCGCACTCTTCTATCGATAAGTTCCGGATGGGTCTGAACGGTCTTCATGTGCTTAAACGTGTGATCGTGGCCAAGGAAATGCCCGTGGGGTCCGATCTCTCGAATAACATCCACAGCAAGGGTTTCATCATTGACGGGAATGCCCTTGAGTACATACCTAATCATACTGATAAACTCATCGTCCATTACCAGTTGTCCATAGTCCACGGTCATGCCAGTTTCGAGCTGTCCCACCCCATAAATCATGTTGGCACCTGCCAACGCTGGTAACAAGAGGGTAAGGGTTTTCTCATGGCCGGCCTGGACATCGGAGATCTTGCTATCGCACTACCCACCGGAGATCCAGCTTGGCAGGAGATATTTGCGGGCCATCTGAGCAGTCGCAGCACTGAGCAAGGCTGTTTCAGGATTACCGACAACTGCATTGCCTAGCCTCAGGTCCAAGCTGCAGGCTGAACTGCCGTAAAAACAGGGTGCGCCTTTTTGTGTCAACTGGCTGAGCACAACCCCCGAGAGGACTTCTGCGTTGTGGGTAACAAGGGCCCCCGCAAGGGTGACAGGCGACGAACCACCCGCCATACCCTGGCCCAATATTTCAATCGGCAACCCGGATCGGGACGTTGCCATGATAATTTGACAGCAATCTTTCACCATTTTGAGAGGCGTTACCAGAGCGGTGCCGAATGTCATGATCGACCGATCTTTGAGCTTCTCTGCTCCTCCGACAACAGCCGCAGCCATTTCCAAAATTTTCTTGGCCAGGTATCCGCTCTGAGGTCCGATGAAACAGTGCTTGGTTGTATTCAAGAGCATGGCTTCGGCATTGTGGGCCGCAGCCACATTTTGGGCAACATCATTCGATCCCATTATCCTGTGACAGATATCCATATTATCGAGGAAATCCATCAGGCGAGTACATTCAGCCAGGTCTCCTTTGGTGGTATCTCGTAATTCACCTGTGGTGGGATCGACCATCAATATCCCCTCACCAAAGGGATCAAATGCAACACTATTCATTTCAATTACCACGTCACGGTCTGGATTTCGCCCCGCCAGGACGACGGTCTCAGGGGCCGAGCTGACAGCCTCTTCCAGCAAATAAGGCGGAATCTTTACGATCTTCGTTTTCGGATCAACTGTGGCGCCCCCACCATCAAAGACTTCCATGGCTTCTTCATCTTCGACAAATACGCCGTTTTTCCAGAGGACCTCCAGCGTCGCAGCGTGAATTCGATCCATGTCCGCATCGCTAAGGACGCTGAACGCTACACCTCCGTTTTCTGATTTACCGGCACGAATGTTACGTTTCATGATATACTCCTTTTATTTCGGTTTCTATTCAAAGAAACTTGTCGAAGAGAGCGCAAAAGACTCTCGGCACTGGTAGCACCTTCTATTGCCTATCAAGGTACTCATCTTTTGGAAAATCTAAACTCAAAGCAGGCATGATTACTTCCTATTCACACGCATAGAAATTGACGCAAGTTCTATCCCAGCATTTTTTTTCTTGGAATCCAAAAAAGCCTCTAGCTCTCGCACAGCTTCATCAGGCAGAGGTTCCTCTTGCGCATGGTTTTTCAAGATGTCACTTATCAGGTCCTGGGATTTTTCTTCGGCCGTGCGGCCACCGGCTGCTTCCCAAATATCGTATTTGTCCCGGTCCAGGATAGTGGGTATAAAGTGCTCGGTGCGAAAATACTTAAAGGTATGATCGCAGCTCAAGAAATCTCCCCTGGGGCCTACTGCCTTGATTTCCTCAAAGGCCAGTGTATCGTTATTCACAGCGATGCCATCTGCCACTCGTTTGGACATGGCTATGATCTCATTATCAACCACCGTTTTCTCATAAGAGGCTCCCAGAGTATTTTCCAGCTCACCGCCGGCATGATTAACATAGGTGACTCCCCCTAACAGACAAAGTAGATTGCTCATTAGACTTTCTACGCCTGCTTGCATTCCCAAACAGTTGGCATCGCTGGCGCCACCGGTTCCCCGGCTGGGAATTCCATAATAGCGTGCCATCTGGGCAGTTGCCATGGAAAGTAGATCTGCTTCTGGAGCGCCATAGGGTAGAATGGTTGTCCGCATGTCCAATGCAGAGCATACGCAGCCGAACATGACCGGATTTCCGGGGTTGATGAGCTGAGCATAGGTGGCATGTGCCATAAACTCCGCTATTGCCTGGGCTAAGGCCCCGGCAATGGTCGCAGGACCCGTAGCCCCAGCCATCACTTCGGGAGCAATCATCAGCGGTATCTTTCGGTGGGCATATTCTGACAGCGCTTCCAACTCCTCGGCTGAGTTGGCCAGGGGGCTTTTGGTGTTGCACACCACCATGATGGGAAGCTGTCCCTTGGGCATGCCACACGCATCAGCTACAATCTCGGCAATCGTAATATGGTCCCGGGCACACTGACCATTAAAGGTTGTGCCCAGCACAGGTTTATTACTATGGATTAAGCTGGTTATAAACGCCCAGGCTTCTAAAACTCCTGGAGCCAAGCTGGCAGGATAGACACCTACAGTGGATATTTCATAATGCGGCAGGGCATCCGTCAGACGGGAGAAATCAATTCCATCCTGTTCAACTGCGGCGCGATGTTTACCACCGGCATCAATTACATTCAGGGCACAATTGGGGCCACTATAATATGTGTCTATGCCATTCATATCCAGGCTGTATTTGGGGTTACGCGCATGGAAGGTAAAGCGGGACGGAAGTTTTTTAAAACTGTTTTCAATCAAGCTGGCGGGAATCCGCACGATTTGCTTATCGAAATCTACTTGAGCGCCCGCAGCATCATAGAGATCTAAAGCCTCCTGAAAAGGCATGCATAAGCCGATTTCCTCTACGATTCGCAGAGCCGTTAGGTGAATCTTTTTCACATCATCCGGGGTGAGAACTTCGTAATAATTTGGGTGCTTGTCCATCTATTTCGTCCTTTCAATATAATTTTGTAGAATATCGTGTTTAAATTCTCGTCTGTTGTTCCGATTGACTCTGGCAGCCATTGATATGTCTTCTGAGGCCCCTATCTACTCTGGAGGAGCTTGAAGATGTTCTTATTTGAGTACCAATCTATCTAAAGGGGTATGTGTAATGACCTCCAGTCCATCTTCATTTAATATCGCAGTATTGGAAATAAATGGGTCTGCAGGATGCCCCAGGTTGATCCAGGATTCCAGGTGGAAAACCATGCCTGCCTTGAGTTCTCGATCACTTTCGGCACGCAGGCTTCTGACCTTGGTGCCCCCTACCCAGCTGGGAGGAAAACCGATTCCGGTGATATATCCGCAGTGATGGCGATGATAATCGATGCCTGCCTTATCCACAACCGCCTGCCAGGCGTTATAGGCATCGGCGGCGGTCATCCCTGGTTTTACAGTGGAAATCAGGGTATCATTCGCTTCCAGATTGATTTTCATAAGATCTTCTGCCCCCTCAGGAGCCTGACCCATATAGACGACCCTGGTTTCCGGGGCATGATAGCGGCGATAGCAGCCACTCACACAGATCGCCAGGGGATCGCCCTGCTTGAGATCATATGGGTTCCAACTGGCATGTTCCTGGTGCAGATTGGTCGGGGAGTGCACAAATGGGGCAAATCCAGGAATTTCACTTCCAGCCTTTATCATGGCTTTATAAAGTTCTGCGGCAACATCTTGAACTTTTATACCAACTCTTGCAATCTCGTGAGCTGCGTGCATGGCAGCATCGGATGCATGGGCAGCCTTCCTGGTGTATTCCAGTTCTTTGGGTGACTTGCAGTCCCTTAGGTCCTCGATAATGCCGGAGGCATCCACGAAAGTGGCATTGCCAAGCCCCTCCACAATAGTCTCGGCATCATGCACCGTAAAAAAAGCATGATCTTTTTCCATGCCGATCCGTTTTTTGTCCAGTTTGTGATCTTTAATTCGGGCCACGGTAAACTCAGCTGAATCTTCATCATCAGTGTGTCCATACCACAGAGCCAGATCTCCCACCTGCTCGTTAATCACCACTTCTTCCATGGCCCTGGTGATGAGGATTAATTTGCCATCCTGTGGTACAATGAGCATCTGGTAAGCGAAGTGGCCCTGGTGATCTAAACCGGTAAGGTAAAAGATGTTTTCCGGGCTGGAAACCAAAAAAATTTCCAGGTCTCTTTTTGCCATTTCATTACGCACAGCCCGCAGGCGTTTATCATATTCCTCCTTACTAAAATAATCATGAACCCACATAGCTCCTATCCTTTTCAAACCGCCAAACTTAAGTGCCTGCATGGCACTTTATTTCGTGTATCCTTTTGTCCACATGGTACCTATTGATTCACCTGAGCAAAGTCGATAAAAGGTTCCTCGATGATCGTTGTTGAAATATCACAGCATAATCAAATCCCTTGTATATTTCGATAAAATTTCCACGCCGGTTTCTGTCACCAGGACATTGTCGATAATTCTAACGCCAAACTTTTCTTCATGAATATAAATGGGAGGCTCTATCGTTATGACCATACCAGCCTTAAGGATTTTCTCACTCCCGCCGAACAGCTCAAGCGTGTCGCACCATGAAGGTGGATAACCCGGAGCTAAGCTGTAGCCTGTCAAATGGGTGCGATACTTATCCATCCCAGCGTCTGCAATGATTCTTTTTGCTGCCTCGTGCGGGATAGCAGCAGGCACTCCTGGTCTTATCTCAGCTATCGCTGCATCGCATGCCTCGCGAACGATGTTATATATTTCCTGAACTCGAGGTCTGGGTTTACCGAGACACATTTGCCGTCCAACGGTACTGACATACCTTTTATATACGGAACCCCATTCGGTAGTTATGTCATCACCCCTTTTTATTTTTCGTTGTGTTGGCAAGGCGTGCGGGTAGCAGGTTCTTTTTCCGGTGCCGATGTTCATTGGGCTTGGGCTAGAATCACTGCCCAGCTTAAGTAATGTATAGGTGATTTCAGCGCTAAGCTCGATTTCGGTCATACCCTCACGGACCACTTCGATACACCTCTGCAACCCTGCATCCCCGATTTCAGCGGCCCTTTTTATATATTCCAACTCCTTTGGAGACTTGACATGCTTCAGTCTGGCTACAAAATCCGGATCCTCCAGAACCAAAGAATCGCCAAGGTAATCTTTGATGTCCAGGTAGTCATAAATACCCAGATAGTAGTAAGGCGCCTCCAAACCGATCCGAAGTTTTAAATAGTTCCCCGCCTGCATTACCTTATTAATAGCCTCAATCGGCTTTTCCGGCTCGCGACCACCCCAACCCACGACCTCATCAGCCAGACTTGTATCTATATATTCTGCTACTTCTGCCAATCTGGTGATGATGACAAGGGGTTTTTCCTCCTGCGGAAAAAACAGACATTGGAATTCCTGATAGCTTTTTGCTCTGGAACCGAGAAGCCAATGGATGCTGATCGGCGAGGTAATCAGCATTAAATCGATCTGAGCCTCTGCCATCGCCGTTCTCAGTTTGACGTGTCTTTGCTGAAATTCATTCATTGAAAAGTCTTCTTTAGACATATACTCTCCCCTAAAGGCTACCTAAAATAAAATTCTCTTAGACTTTCATATTATTGAAAAATTTAAATGCTGTACGAATATAGATCTCAACACCGATATTAAGTGCATCCTCATCAATATTAAACTGTGGATGGTGATGGGGAAAGCAGGTCCCTTTGGCCTCGTTTCCCGTACCAACAAAAAGGAATGCGCTCGGTACCCGATCCGCGAACTCCGCAAAATCCTCACCAGCCATGGACACAAAGGAAACAATAGACCGAGGATCGCCCAGAACCTCTTGGACAACCGGGCGAACCAGCTCGATCATGTCTGGATCATTGGCCAAAGCCGGATGGCCGTAAATCAACGATAACTCATATTCGGCGCGGTGGGTCCGACAGATGCCGGCAATGATTCTTTCAAAACGCTCACTCAGTTTTTCTTTTCCATCTTCAGCTTCTTCATACAGAAATCGAATCGTTCCGGAGAGTTTCACTTTGTCCGGGATTATGTTCCAGGCGGTTCCCCCCTTGATTTCACCGAACACGATACTGGTTGGTGTGAGCACATCAAGTTCGCGCGTTTGAATGATTTGAAGCGTCTGAACCACCTCAGCGGCAGTGATGATTGGGTCCACGGCGCTCTGGGGGGTCGCTGTATGTCCACCACGACCGATGATGGTTATCTCAAAATAATACATTCCGGCCATAACGGGGCCGGCTTCAACCGCGATTTTGCCGGTTGCGATGGGACTCCAGAGATGAATGCCCAGGCAAGCGTCGACCGGCGGGTCTTCGCGCACACCGGCTTCAATCATGGCCATGGCGCCGCCGTTCTCTTCATTGGGTTGAAATACGAATTTGATATTTCCGCGCAGATTTTCACGGCTTTGGGAAAGGATTTTTGCCGCTCCAAGGAGCATGGCCATATGGCCGTCGTGGCCGCAGGCATGCATTTTGCCGTCAATCCGCGAACGGTAGGGGACATCACATTCTTCCCGGATGGGCAGGGCGTCCATATCCGCGCGGAGCATAAAGGTGGGGCCTTTTACGGCGCCGCTCAAAAGACCCACCACGCCCGTTCCGCTGACGCCGGTTTTAACTTCCAATCCGCATTGCTGCATATATTCGGCAATCTTTTCGGCGGTTTTAAATTCTTCGTGACCGAGTTCCGGGTATTGATGGAAATAACGGCGTAATTCCACGACTTCATCATTTAAGGCGAGAACTTCTGGTGAAATTTTCATTGCGGGCCTCTTTATCTACGCAAATGCACTTGTCGGTAAGGATTTGCGTTAGGGTTAGGATTTCGGTTCAAGCCGGAACAGCTGACCGTATCCTTCATTCTTGGAATTGACGCCTGCTAGGCGCAGCAAGTCCCACACGGTGGCCTGGTTGGCGCTGACGACCGGTTTGCCAAGGTCTTGCTCCAATACCCGAAGAACTTCCACGGTACGAAAATTGGTACAGCTGATAAAGATGGCATCCGCCGCGCTGTTATCTGCCGCCTTTGCCAGCCGATACGCAGCGCCTGCGGGTTGATTGAATATCTCACGGTAAAGGCCCAGGCCTTGGAGAACGACGACCTCAAACCCGCTGTCTTCCATGAAGGTTTTCAAACGTGCGTTGATTTCGTCTGGGTAAGGAGTGACGATGGAAATTTTTTTAGATCCAAGAGCCTTGAGCGCCCGGACTGCGGCCGTCGTAGAGGTGGTGCAGGGAGCGCCGGCAGCGGTTTCCATACGGCGAATAATTTCCAAATCACTATCAACCCCGTGTACAAAACTTCCGGAAGTACATGCATAGGCAATGGCATCGAGACGGATGACGTTCAGATCGGCGGCAGCCTTGTCGATATCCTCACTCTGGGTTTGCGCCTCCAATACCGCCAGGGTTTGTTCTTCCTGAGGAACGCTTATGCGCGTAATGTGGACACTAACCCCGCGAGGGGCCAATTCCCAATATTCGTGATCCAATGCACCGTCAGCCGGGTAAATGATCCCTAATTTGGCTCTCCAAGACATGTTTCCTCCACATATTCCGTTTACAGTGTCAATAAAACTTACTGCGGTGAGTTAGGTACATCTAGTGCCCGGCGCAGAATGGATATCGGATGGGCCACCGGAAGAGCGGAAGCCCCGTGCATGCGGACCTGGCACGGTCCACATTCGCTCAAAGCAATATCGGGTTTGAGAGTGCTCAATGACTCGGACAGCTGCCGGCCGACATCGGTGCTGATCTTGTATTTCTCGGCTTTGAAGCCATAACTCCCTGACTGACCGCAGCAGTTGGCATCCAACACATCAACTTTGAACTCGGGGATCTTTTCAAGGATCTCAACAAGCGGCCGGCCGATTTTTTGCGTGCGCAAATGACACGGCGTATGATAGGCTGCATGTAAAGGAACGGGATTTAAGTCGAGCTGCAACTCCCCGGTCTCGATGAGGTGGCGCAGATATTCTCCGAGGTCATGTGTACGGGCAGCGATATCGGCGGCGTTTGCCATCCCCAGCACTTCTGAGTACTCATGTTTGAGCATCAAGCTGCAGCTGGTACAGCTGGCAATAATCTCATATCCCCGGTCGCACCAGGGTTGGAGCGCTGAGATATTCGCTTCAGCCAGTTTTCGTGCGCTGTCCATATCACCGCTGCTGACCAGCGGCAACCCGCAGCAACACTGTTGTGGAATCTCGACGTGAAATCCCAGATTTTCAAACACCGCAACCGCGTCTTTACCGGGATCGGTGTCATTGTAATGCGTATAACATCCGACAAAATAGATGATCTTGCGTTTGGCGGTGCCAGGTTCGGCCTTCGGCAAACGCTGTTTAATCCAGTGCTTAAATGGTCGGGCATACGGCACCATCTCTGCCTTGCGACTGATGCCTAATGCAGTTTCCATGCCGCTGCGTACAAGGGTGCTTGCCAAAAGGCGGTTGCTCAGGGACGGAAAAAGGCCGCCCATTTTTCCCATCAACTCGGCGCGCCCCAGCATCCAATCCCTTAAGCTGCGACCTTTCTCCCGAACATAAGCATCTTTCACTTGGGCGTTTATACGGTTCAAGGCAACGCCGGAGGGGCACGCCACGTGACAATTCAGGCACAGACTGCAGAAATCGGTGTTTTCTTCAATGGGGGCCGCCTTGGTGCCGTCTCTGTCGATTCTAACGCCGGATGACATCACTTCGGTAATGACGGCCGGGCTGGGGAAGCTGTCATCCATTTCAGCGGCCACCGGACACGCCGCGTTACATACCAGGCACCCGATGCAGCAGGACAGGTTGGCGTAGTCGATCTCGGACTCAGGCAAAGCGGCCGCCGGTTGCGGCCCACTTGCAGCGGTCTCACCGTATGAAAGCGTTTGTACAAATCCGGTTTGGTAACGCTCCCGGTCAACAATGAGATCTCTGATAACCGGGAAGTTTGGCAGCGGCCCGATGTGAAGATCATTTCCATCGACCATCGTTCGGCAGGCCAGAACCGGCTTGCCGTTCACTTCGACCGCACAGCTACCGCATTTGCCCGCTTCACAGGACGAGCGAAAGGCCAAACTGTCGTCCTGGGAATTCTGGATTTCTGCCAACACCTCCAGAACGGTCTGGCTGGGATAATGTTTCAGTTCATACGGTTGCACGTACGATGCGGGTGTTGCCTCGTTTTGATAACGATCAATCTCTACTTTAAACGTTTTAGCCATTGGTTCACCTTTACAGTGTCCTTGCTTACGGTTTATTCTGGATGAATCTCGGTGATATCAACAGGTCTCACCCCCGCACGCATGCCCTGAGCCTCCTCGTCCATCTCGATGACGGTGCAGTACGGGGGCGTTGTGGCATCGAGCTGGGGAAAGTTCTCCACATAGTGAGCACCACGGCTTTCCTTTCTCATTTGTGCGGCAGTGACGATCATTTGGGCCACTTTTACCATTTTTTCAACATCCAGGTAAGCCAGGAGACTATAGTTGTGGTGCAATCCCGACCCGTTGATGCCGATCCCGGGGAGTAATTCTTGCTCAATTTCTTCCAGGGCTTGCTTGGCTGTTTCCAGACCTTTGACTGTCCTTGAAACGTACACATGCGCTTGCATCACCCGCCGTAACCGGTCCTTTGCCTGGGCAGCGGTCAGTTCGGAAACGCCTCGATTGAGAAGGCCCTGTATGCGCGAGGTCTCCTCTGCCACCTGATTTTTGTCCGGCACCCGGCGATCAGTCTGGTCTGCATACCGGGAGGCGCTGGTGCCTGCGCGTGACCCGAATACGAGAATCTCTGACAAACTGTTTCCGCTGAGACGGTTGCCGCCCTGCACGCCGCCTGAGACTTCACCTGCCGCAAATAGGCCCGGGGCTGTGGATCGTGCGTCGCGATCAATAGCTACGCCGCCCATGAAAAAGTGCGCCGAGGGTGCAATCTCTACGCGCTGATGACGGTAATCAAAGCCGCGTTCAGCGCAGATTTCCCATTCGTACTTGAAGCTGCGCAATGTTTCCTCGGGAACTTCGGTGGCATCCAGAAAAACCCCGCCATGTTGGGTGCCGCGACCTTCGGTAATTTCGGTATAGATGCCGCGGGCCAGCCGATCTCGGGTGGTATGTTCCAGCAACTCCGGTTCGTATTTGGCCATGAAGCGCTCATTTCCAGCGTTGTAGAGTTTGGCATACTCTTGAACACCCAGAATAAAGCCATGCAGGGATCTAGGGTATACCAGCCCACAGGGATAGAATTGAACCTGTTCCATATTGATCAGACTGGCACCAGCCGCCAGCGCCAGTGCCAGACCGTCCCCGGTAACTTTGATTGGGTTGCTGGTAACAGGATACAGCTGGCCGACACCACCGGTGGCCAGCACAACGGCCAAGGCATTGACCTGAACGATTTCGCCGTTGCCTAAATCCACTCCCATGGCACCGATTACGCTGCCGCCATGGGTAAGCAGGCGCGTTGTGGTTATATCCGGGTGGTGATCGACCCCCTGGCGAAGCAGTTGGGCGCGGAGCACTTTCGTCATCTGGAGCCCCACGCGGTCACTGATGGCCATCACGCGGGGATAACTGTGCCCACCGGCACGGTCCAAAACATAGCGCCCATCCGATTCTTTGTCGAAGCGAAGTCCCCACTTTTCCATTTCCATGACGCGATCCTGGGCTTCGGCCGTCAACACGCGCACCAGCGGCTGATCGCTCAAGTAAGATCCGCCCACAATCGTGTCGCGAAAGTGAACATCAACCGAGTCTTCGGGTACGCTCCATGGGCCTACGGCCGATACGCCGGCGCCGCTCACTGTGCCGCCGCTGCGCCCCACCAGCCCTTTGTCCCAGATGGTAACTCGCCGACCGGCTTCAGAGGCACGGATAGCGGCATACAGACCGGCACCCCCTGTGCCGATCACCAATACATCAGTCTCAAAAACCCTCAAGATTATTCCTCCTCGTTTCTATGGAGCGATGTCTGTTTGTCTCTATGGCAAAGACGTCTGAAACAAGCGGCCTGCATTCGGCAGGGATTCCTTTACACCGGCCAATTGCAGGGCGTGCCACATGCTGGCCATATTGGCGCTGAACACCGGCTTGCCGAGATCCCTTTCCAGGGCTTCAGCGATGGGGCTGAGCACGATACCGGTATCGCTCACAAAAACCGCTTCGGCTTCATCGGTATCGGCTTTGCGTACCATGTCACTGATTGTAGACAAATCGATTCTCCCGATATCCCAGTCCAGCGTAAGGCCTAATCCCACATGGTTGACGACGCTAACCCCAAAATGCTCTACATATTGGATCAGCTTTTCATTCAACCGCGGTTCATAAGGTGTGGCCAGGGCCACCTTCTTTACGGCCAAAGCCTGCATTGCCGCTATCAACGATGTGGAGGTGGTCGTCGCCGGGCAGCGACCGCCTTCACTCAACATCGTGCGCAAATTCTTGTCCCACTCCGGGCCGCGGCTGAAGCTGCCGGACGTACACATCCAGACAATCGCATGCGGCCGAATCGTGGCCAAATCGGCGGCATGCTGGTTGAATTCCTTCCCTTCGGCCACTTCCTGCATGCTTTCCAAGGTCACGCTGCCCTCATCCGGCATGGAGGTGCGGGTGATGTGTACGGATACCCCGGGCGGACAAAGGGTGTAATATTCCATATCCGCCAATCCGGAGGCAGGATAAACGATTCCGATGCGCGCCCGCCAGCCGTAACTCGCTTTGTGCATTTTTAGTAATCTCCTTACACGATTTTATTTCTCTTTAGCCCAAATGATATCTTTGATTACCGCATCTAAGACTTCCTTTGCCCCTTCACCGCCCATCTTCAGATACTTTTGACGAAGCGGTTTCGCTTTTTCCCTGAAAGCGGCAATCTCTTCATCCGTCAATTCGATATACTTCATTGTCGGTTTGGCTTTCATGATCATTTGCTTGCGTTTTTCGTTCAACCTAGGTTCAAAATCGAAAATATACTCATTGGCGCCCTCGACAGCATTGTCTATCAGAACTCGAATATTTTCCGGAAGGTCCTTAATGAACTCATGGTTGGCGGCAAAAGTTCCGATAAACGGCAACTGATTGGCTTTGATCATATAATCCTGGACTTCGTAAAACTTCATCTCCTGGATGGCGAAAAAGGGCTGCGTTTCAGCATCAATCCTACCCAGCTCAAGGTTATAATAAATCTGGCCGTATGGAACAGTCATAACGTATGCGCCGTACAGGCGATAAGCCGTAATGAGAAACGGAGAGGACATGACCCTAAATGTAATTCCTTCGAAATCCGCGGGTTTCCGCAGCGGTTTATTGGCCGTCCATATCTGCCAGCCTTCCTCAATAATTGACAGCAGTTCCAGCTTGTTTTTTCGGTAGTACTTTCCAAGAACCTTATATGTATTCGGACCTTTGCGCAGGATTTTTTCGAGCAGCTTGAAATCCGTTGGAAACAGGTAGTGAATGGAAAAAACCTGAACCTCGGGGATATAGGAACCCAGATGTCCGGGGGACTGAAAGGCGAACTGAAGATCTCCTTTCTGTAAAAGTTTCGTGATCTCTCCAGACGTGCCGAGCTCTCCATAAAAGTGAATGTTGCAGCGAATCTTTCCATTAGATTTATTTTCTAAGATCTCAACGAACTTATTAGCATACTCATGTTGCATGCTGCCTTCGATTTCTTCCAGGGCCACTTGCCACAAATATTTTACCGCGCCGGCTCGTTCGGCGTACCCGAAGATCAGTATACACCCCATAAGTACTGTCATGAGTCCTGTTGCCGGTCTCAAGGCCGGCCGCCTCCAACTTTTCATATGGATACGGATCACTGTGTCCCCCCCTTAACAAGTCTGCTTTGTATGATGCGAATATATTCTTCCGAGTCGATGCTGCTACCTGTCAGCAGGAGCTCAACCTTTTTTCCTTTCACATCTATCTTCCGACTCAACAGCGCACCGACACCGACCACCCCGGCTCCCTCTACGATCAACCGGTGCTGATCGAAGGTATAAAAAAACCGTCTTTTATCTCTTCTTCGGATACCAACAAGTGTTCATCCGTAAATTTCTCCACCAACGGCAACGTGTACCGGTTATCAAAACCGATACCCCCTAAAAGCGAATCGGCAATGGAATCTTTTTCTTCCACCTGAACGGGTCTGCCGGCTTTAAGGCTTTCCGCCATGGCCGGAGATCGCTCCAGAGAAAGCCCGACAATATGAATGCCCGGATTGATCGATTTGGCCGCCATGGCAATCCCTGCCAAGAGACCGCCGCCGGACAGCTGAATCATCAGGATATCGGTATCGGGAAGCTTTGACAGTATTTCGAGCCCAATGGTCCCCTGGCCAGCGATGATCATCGGATCATCAAACGGGACAACAGGGACAAGTCCCCGGGACGCTGCCAGTTGTTGATAGTTCTTCTCCGCTTCATCCTGGGAATGGCCTTTTACCGAGACTTCCGCACCAATTTTTCTGATGATATCGGCCCGGTAGGCAGCGACATGTTCGGATAGACAAACAAGCGCTTTAATTCCGGTTTGTCCGGCCACATAGGCCACTGCCTTGCCGTGGTTGCCGGTTGAAAAAGTGATGACGCCTTTTTTCTTCTCTTCTTCGCTGAGGCTTAGGATCTTATTTGCCGCGCCTCTCACTTTAAAGGCACCAGTGTTCTGCAGACATTCCAGCTTCAAGTGAACCGAATGCGCACCGGTTCTTTCCGCCAAATCACTGGATGGCAACAGCGGCGTTTGAAGGATCACCGGTTCAATTCGAACATGGGCTCGATACACATCATGCAGCGTCGGTAGGTGTGTCATAAAACTCCTTTTCTATCGCCGTGTAACGAAAACCGAGATGGGAGATCGACGCAACACTTTCTCCGCCGTACTGCCCATGACAATCTTTTTCAAATCCGACCGACCATGGGAGCCGGCAAATACCAGATCATAGTTGCCGTTTTCAATCTCATAAAGGCAGCTGATATAAGGCGTTCCCTTTCGAATTTTTCGCTTATATCCGATCTTGGCCAATTCGGGAATCGCCGCTTCCAGGTTATCAAACTGCTCTTCGGCATGTTTTTCAAGTTTTCGCTCTAAAGTGTGATATTCGGAATCGGATAACACATAGGTCAGATTGTGTGTGTCACGAACAACATTCAGGATGGTCAGACGTGAATTATATTTTTTCGCAAAATCGACTGCTGCTTTAACCGCTTCATCGGAATCTTTGGAAAAGTCGGTCAATACAAGCACATTTTGATATTCCATAGGTCGCTCCTCGTGATTCTGGATGCTCGTTCTGGATGAGATAAGGATTTTTTTTAATCCAAGCTAAAGTCGGTAACTTCGAGCAGCATCGAGAATCCAGCATCCAGCATCTCTAAGCTACAAGCTATACTAGGTATCCTGCCGTTATGAAATTGGCTGGTTTGAGTCCTTGGCTCAGCTAGCCACCCATTGCCATGCTCGGTAAAAACAGGGCGATTTGAGGAAAGGTAATCAGGATGATCGTCGCCAGAATCAGAATCAGCAGAAACGGCAGCGAGTGACCGATCACCTCGAGATACGGTCGTCGGAATATGAGCTGGGCGGTGAAAATATCGCAACCAAAAGGCGGTGTCGCCGAACCAACCGCCGCTTGCAAAGTCACCAGCGTTCCCAGTAGAATGGGATTCACCCCCGCACCCACCACATAGGGCTGAAAAACCGGACTGAGAATGAATATGGCCACGATGGGGTCCACAAACATGCAGGCTACAAAGTAAACGACCACAATGATCGAAATCACCCACAGCATCGACGGATCGGGGCCGAACAACGGCGGCAGAAGCTGTTGAGGGATCTGCAAAAAACCGATTAAAAATGAAAATGCCTGGCCGGCCCCAACCAGAATGAAGACAACCCCGGTAATCACACCGGTCTGCAAAAAAGCATCGACAATTTTCTGGAACGTGATGGCCTTATAAACGATGGTCTCCAAAATCAATGCATATAGCACGGCAGCGGCGGCGGCCTCGGTGGGACTGAAAATCCCGGCATAAATACCACCAACGATGATTACTGGAAACCCCATGACCGGAAGCCCGTCCTTGACCGCGGACACCCGCTCGGCCCAGCTAGCCTTGGGCAAGGTTGGGACTTTTTTCACTTTGGAATAGATATAACAATAAATCGAAAACATCAGAAGGATCATCAGACCGGGAAAAACACCGGCCAGGAAGAGCATCCCGATGGAGGTGCTGGTGGCCACCCCGTAAACGATAAAGCCGATGCTGGGAGGGATGAGAAAGGCGATATCGCTAGCGTTGATAATTAATCCCAGCGTAAAAGAGCTTTTATATCCTGCTTCCAGCAGCATGGGCCGCATGGTGCCGCCGATGGCGGCGACGGTGGCTTGGGTTGAGCCGGAAACGGCGCCGAAAAGCGTGCAACTCGCGTTGGTAGTAATGGGCAATCCGCCCGGCAGATGGCCCACAAAGACTTTCAGCATTCGTATTAACCGGCCGGCGGACTCACCGGATGTGATGATACTGGCCGAGAGAATAAACATCGGCACACAGACCAATGCCGACGGCGTCACCCCGGTGATGATCTGCTGCACCATGGTAATGATCATTTTAGGTGCGAAATCCGGCATGTAGATGACTAGGTAAAGGATTAAAGAACCTAAAAGAGTTACCATAAAGGGGAACCCGAACAGTAACATCGTTGCCAGACTGATCCCAAAAAGTGTCATATCTGCACCCCCCCTATCTCTTCATCTTCGTATTCGCTCTGTTGATCCGGAGACTGCCAGGGGTCCTTTTCAGTCAAATTCTTGATGATCGTTCGGATATACTGGATACCTGCCAGGCCGAATCCGATAGGAATAATCACGTAAAATGTCCATTTCGGCATGCGCAAGGCCGGTGTCATGTGCCCTTTACTCATGGCATTGGCCAGATACTCGTAGGAGGCCCACGTCATGATCCCCATAACGATCGCACTGACAATTGAGATGATAATAATAAACGTCTTCTCCATTTTTGGCGGCATGGCGTCTAAAAACGCACCCATGCGGATATGTCGTGCCTTCCTGACGCCGTAGCTGACACCGGTAAAGGTAGTCAGCAACACCAGAAACACGGACACTTCCTCGGCGAAATAGATGCTTTGAAAAAAAATTCGGGCAAACACATTGGCGATTAAAAGAATGCCGAGGGCGGCAACGCAAAACACCAAAATGGATACTTCCACACCGTTGACGATCAAACCGGTGTAGTGGTTGATTCTCTGGAAGACGGACGACTCACCTGGATCCCTACTTTTATCATTCATTTCGCGGTCTCCATTGCGGATGAATCTGAGACGGTACTGCGGCAGTGGGACCGCCGCAGTACCATTGGAGCGGTTATTTGATGCCTAATGCGCTTTTTGCATTTTCGATGTCTTTTAAAAGCGCATCGAGAATTGCCTGGGATCCTTCGCCCCCGATTTTGGTATATTGTGGATAAACGGTCTCCGCCTTGGCCTTGAAGGTAGCAATGGTGGCATCATCCAGTACGTTGAATTTCAGCGATGGTTTGGCCTTTTTCATTTTTTCTCCATCACTGACGTTTCTTTCGGTAATCCATTTACCGGCCGGGATGATGGCATCGATCCAGAACCTGCGCATCTCCTGCTGAACTTCCTTGGGAAGGTTGTCGAAAAACTTCTTGTTCACCGTAGGAATGCCGATAAACGGCTCACTTTTCAACTGGGTCAAGTAGTTCTGAACCTCATAGAACTTCATGCTGAAGATGGCAAACAGCGGGTTGACCTGGGCATCGATCAGGCCCATTTGAAGACCGCTGTAGACTTCGCCGTAGCTCATCGGTGTAGGCGCGGCCCCATAAGCCTTATAGTCTTCCACCAGCAGCTTGGAAGACATCAGGCGAAGTTTGAGACCCTTGACGTCATCCAGTGATTTAATTTCTTTTTTGGAGCTCATCCACTGCCACCCTTCAAACATAATCGAAAGCGGTACGAGACCGTTTTTCCTGAAGGCTTTTTCCAACAGAGGCATAAACTCACCCTTTCTCACCATCCAGTCCAGAATTTCCGGAATTTTTTTGGTGGGAAATAGGTAGTTTAAAGCCAGCACCTGGGCCTGGGGAACAAACGAACTAATCCAGGCGTAATCGGAAAACACATACTGCACCACACCCATTTGGGCCAGTTCGTTGATGTCGCCAGTGGCCCCCAGAGTGCCATAGGGGTAGACATTGATGTCAATTTTGCCGCCGGACCATTTTTTCATATGATCGGAAAAATTTCTGGCCCAGACGGTCATGAAATCACCTTCAATCTCTTCTGAAGCCAGTTTGGCCTTAACTGCCGGTCCGGTGTAACTGGCGGCCATGGCGGTGCCAAAGAGGCCGAGAATAAAAAGGGCGGTTAATAGCATGATGGTTTTTTTCATGGTTCGACTCCTTTCATTCGCGGCTCGACAGAGCGAGCCTTGGGTTGTGGGTTAAAATTTAAGGTGTGTTGCGTTCCGAGTTTATCTCCTTTTATATAAAACCGGAAAACCGCTGCCGGACCACTGCCGAAAATACATAATTGATCATGGTGACATAATCGAACACCGGTAGCTTCACGGCTTCCTGAACGGTCGCAGCGTATGGCGGCAACAGACTGCATTCCAGCAGAATGGCCCCAACAGACGGATCTGTATCCACAAGATTTCGGGCCGCTGCAACCACTTCCTTTTCCACAGCTTCGGTGTCTAAAATTCCGGTTTCCTCGATGGCGAAACTGAAAAAATGCTTTCGATGCTCCAGTCCTTCAAGAACCACACGGTCCGTATCGTGAACGCCCATTTGAAGAAGCAGCTTTCTGTCCAGGCTTCGGGAATCCGCGGTAATCACTCCCACCTTTGCCTTATCTCCCATGATGTTGCTGATAAAGGGAATCTGCAGCAGGCTGGAAAGAAATACCGGAATATCCAGCTTGCCGGCCAGCTTAGACTGGTGAATCGCCATGAATCCGCAATCGCCTGTAATGGCTCTAACGCCCTGACCCGCGAGCTCCTCGGCGGCTGTCTTCAATGCGTCGAACACCGAGGGATCTTTGCCGACTGCACGCGCGACCGTAAACCCCTCCACTTTTCGAAAACGCACCGGGAAAGGGTATGTGGTCGCATTGGCGACATCCCCCGGAATGAAAGGCACGGAGGTATCTATCAGCAGAATTCCGACGGCCTCTCCGCTGCTGACCTGGCCTTTGCGTGCTTTGTAGATGATGCTTTTCCCCTCCAAACTCACTCTTTCAGAAACAGCTTTCGTGGAAAATCGGCAAAAGTTTCGCAACCGGTTTCCGTTATCCGAAAAGACTCGCTGCACTCGAATCCATAGTCGTCCATCCACATGCCCAAAATCATGTGAAAAGTCATATTGGGTGCTAAAACTGTTTTATCGCCGGGGCGTAAACTGGCCGTATGCTCGCCCCAGTCCGGAGGGTAATTCAGTCCCATGGCATAGCCTATTCGCGATTCTTTCTCCAGACCCGCTTTAGCGATATGCTTCCGCCAGACCAGTTCAATTTCCTCGCAACGCAGGCCGGGTTTTATCGTATCGAGCGTTAGATTGAGCCCCTCGACGGTATGTTCAGCAAGGCTTGAGAGTTTCTCCGGTGGATTCTTTCCGAGATAAGCGGTTCGGGCTAGCGGAGAATGATAACGATGACGGCAGGCGGCAAGTTCCAGATTCACCGCCTGGTTTTTTTCATACGGTTCGTCGGTCCATGTAAGATGCGGCGCAGAGGTCTTTTCACCGGTGGGCATCATCGGCACGATAGCAGGATAGTCTCCGCCGAATTCATCGGTGCCCGCCATCTGGGCCTGATAAACCGCGGCCACGGCGTCACATTCCCGCACACCCGGCGCCAGGTTATCGAGGGCAGTCTGCATTACCTTTTCGGAAATCTTTCCGGCCTGCTGCATGTAATTGATTTCAGCATCGGATTTGATGAGCCGCACCCAGGAAACAAGCAGATTCCCATCCTTGATCTCGGCCTTGGGAAGATCCTTTTGAAGCGCCAGGAACCCGCGGGCACTGAAATAATAGGCATCCATTTCCACACCTATCGTTTGCGTACCCCAGCCGCGGCGCCTGATTTCATCGGCCACGAAATTCATGGGATGCTTGATCGGATTTTGCACATAATCATCCGGGTAGCCGATAATATGATCATCGTTTAGAAAAGTTGTGTGCCGGGCCCCGGCCGCATCCATTCCGCGACCTATCCACAAAGGTGTTGCCAAATCGATGGCGACTACAACCGCCTGAGGCACGTAAAAAGACCAGCCGTCGTATCCGGTCAGATAGTTCATATTGGCCGGGTCGGAAACGATCAGCACATCAATTCCGGCATTATCCATCCGCTTTTTTGTTTTACCGATTCGCGCTTGATACTCATCGATTTGAAACAGGGCCATCGTTTCCTCCTCTTATTGGCGTGGCTAAATATTTATGTTTTCAATGCAGCAACACCTCGCTCGATGCGGGCAATCCCCTCCTTCAGCTGTTCCATACTTGCAGCAAAGGAAAGACGAACATATCCTTCCCCGGTTTTTCCGAAAATGCTTCCCGGTACGACAGCCACCTTGTGCTCTTTCACGAGATATTTGGCAAAATCCCACGATGACATCCCAAATGACGAAATGTTCGGAAAAGCATAAAAGGTCGATTCCGGTTTGAGGCACTGAATTCCATCAATGGCGTTGAGACCCTCATGGACGAAATGTCGTCTTTTGTCATAGGTGGCAACCATCTCTCGTATGCAGTCCTGGGGAGCGGAAATGGCCGCCAGGGCAGCCCTCTGAGCAACTGCGGTCACGCCTGACACCATGTGTTCCATGAGCTTTTCCATCTCGTCGATGATCGCCTTCGGAGCAGTAGTGTAACCGACTCGCCAGCCTGTCATGGCATAGGACTTGGAGAGGGTAAAGGCGGAGATGGTCCGCTCGGCCATATCGTCAAAAGCACCGATGCTGACGTGCTGATGACCGTCAAACAGAATATCTTCGTACGGCTCGTCGGAAAGAACGATCAGATCATGTTCCTTGGCTATCTGAGAAATAGAGCCTAAAATGGGTTCATCAAAAATCGCGCCCGTTGGATTGGACGGTGAATTGATGATCATCAACTTGGTTTTAGCGGTAATAGCGGCACGGATATCGGTTGGATCGACTTTGAAATGATTGGCTTCACGAGCGGGGACTGCCACCGGCACCCCGCCGAAAAGCCTTATTTGGGAGTAGTAATCGTATCCCGGGTCGATTACAATCACCTCATCGCCCCGGTTGAGCAGATGCAAACAGGTATTGAAAATGACCTGCATGGCCCCCACGGCGACATATATTTCCGTATCCGGATCTGCAATGATATTGTTTTGACGTTTCAGTTTCTCGGCAATGGCATTTCTGAGGTCGATAAATCCTTTGGCCGGCGGATAACGGGTATACCCGTCATCCAGCGCCTTTTTGGCCGCATCGCGGATAAATTCAGGCGTGCCGAAATCGGGTTGACCGATCCCCAGGTTCACCACGTCGGGAATCTCGTCGGCTAAGGCAAACATGACGCGGATACCCGACCACTCGACTTCATGGGTGCGGGCGGACAGTTGTTTTTCAATCGGCATGTGCAATCCTTTCAACCGGTCACCGGCAGCAAGAGATCGGCAGCTCCTTTTTTAGAAGTTTTTAACTCCGGGGCATGTCTATCCATCAGTTCATAGATTATGGCGGCTATCTTCACTTTTTCACGAACCAGATCCCGATGAAACGATTCAAACGCCCAAGGTTTGTAAATGTCTCCTTCCGAGGTGCCCGGTTCGATCTTGAAATAGACCGGTGAGGCTACCCGTGCAATTTCCGGGGTCTCATAGGCACGGAACATGCCGCCGAAAGCGTCAACGATGATGATGTAGACATCAAGGGGGATGTCCACCGCCCGTCGAATACTGCCCAGTATGGGCAACGACACATCGGAGATCGGATTGAGGGAGTTGACACCCATGGATTCGACGACTTTGGCGCCGGCTGCGCTGCAGTAGCCGCCGAAAACCGAGAATTTAAAGATGGTCTCCGGCGGGATCAAGCCTTCGGCGCGCATCTTGTTGAGCAAAAACAGAACGCCTTCATCATACACCAGAAATCCCCTGTGGCCGGCTTCAATGTTTCGCATGATATCGGCGATGTGATAGGATATATTATCCGATCCCCGCAGACGAAAACCTTGCATACCACCTTCCGGTGTAGAGATCTCCTTGGATCCGGGATCCCAGCCCTTGCGGTGACCCACGGTCATGATCATTTCGATCTTCTCATCGTGAGCCATCCGGGCCATATCCTTGAGTTCCTGAAAATCACAATAGGTGGAACCTCCCACAGCGGCGATGGCCCGGTGGATAGTTACTTTCCGTTTTTCGGCTTCGTCGATCATGGCTTCCATCGTAGATGCCCTTTCCACACCGGCAATCTCGATGCGGTAATTAGCACCGTCTGCAAAGCTTTTTTCGGATGTGGGCAGATCCCAGGCATCCCGTCCGGGGATGCCCTCTTTTTCCATAAAGTTACGAATTTTTTCCAATACCTCTGACATGATAACCTCTCAATTTAAGTACGATGCTGTTTCGAATACGGTTACTCGCTGTTCTCCATTAGTTTATTAAGCTTTGGAAGTTCTCCTTCCACCATCTTGTATGCATGTTCTTCTTTTGGAAAATGGCCGCTACGAGCCTCGTCAGCATAGAGTCTGAAGGCTTCAATGGTCTTTTCCGCCAGGTTTGCATATTTTTTAACGAACTTCGGTGTAAAGGCTTGGAATATACCCAGCACATCGCTACAAATCATGAGCTGGCCGTCGGCTTCCCAGCCGGCACCAATACTGTAGACAGGGATGGTCAGATTGTCGCGAATAATACCGCAGACTTCCGGCGGAACCGCTTCCACCAGCAGTGAATAAGCGCCGGCCTCTTCGATGGCCCAGGCATCCGCTATCACATCTTTTGCTGCTTCGGCGGTCCTGCCCTGGGCCTTAAAGCCGCCCAGCTGTCCGGAGCTCTGGGGCGTCAGCCCGATATGTCCCATTACCAGCATACCGGCGTCGGCGATGGCCCGAATCTGGGGGCACACCCGCTGGCCGCCCTCGAGCTTGATTGCATCCACCCGGGCTTCCTTTAGAAATCTGCCGGCATTGCGAACCGCCTCTTCAACGCTGACTTGATAGGACAAAAAGGGCATGTCGCCGATAACAAACGTGTTGGGCGCTCCGCGGCGGACCGCTTCGCTGTGCCAGATGCACTGATCCATGGTGACCGGCACCGTTCCCTCATATCCGTAGACACACATTCCCAGCGAATCACCCACCAGAATCATATCCATGCCGGCCTGTTCCGCAAAGTTGGCCGTCCAGTAATCGTAAGCGGTGATCCATACCGCAACCTGCCGCGATTCCTTCATTTTCTGCAAATCGATTCTTGAAAACTTCTTTTTGGCCATTTTATCCTCCTATTCGGATGTCGTATTCCCCAATCCATGGGAGATGGTCCGGCAGACGCGCCGAACCTCTTTTTGTATTTCCCTGACCCGGGCGCTGGTGACACGGCTGACCGGTCCTGCCACACTGATGGAAAAACGGGACATGCCGGTATGGTCGAATATGGGTGCGGCCACGCACCTGAGGCCCTTGGACAACTCCTCATTGTCGACGGCGTATCCATTCATCCGGATTTTTTCGAACTCTTTTTTCAAGGCTGCTTTCGACGTGATGGTTTTGGGGCCAAGGGGTTTCAATTCGATGGTTTCCAGGATCCGGTTTCTTTCGGCTTCGGGCAGGAAGGCGAAAATCGACTTGCCCAGAGCCGTACAATAGGCTGGGGCCCGTGAACCCAAGGGCGAATCCATACGCAGCACTTCGGGCGAATCGATTTTGTCGATGTGAAGAACATCCGATCCATCCAGGTATCCGAGATTGATGGTTTCCTTGAAGGCCTGTGACAGTTCGTTCATCAGCGGCCGCGCCATTTGCCGGATTTCGAACCGATCCGCAACCCGGGCACCCATGCGGTAAGTTTTGAATGTCAACCGGTAGCGGTTTTCAGCGGTCTTTTCTACATAACCCAGCTCTTTCAGTGTCGCCAGGAACCGGTGGCTGCCCGCCCGGTTGTAACCCAACCGATTGGCCACCTCGGACACCGACAGATCCTCATTTTTTGACAACAGCTCCAACACTTTCAGTCCCTTTGCCAGTGAACTGATGAAAAAGTATTTTTCTCCTGCAGCAGGCAACTGATATCCTTTCTGTTGAAAGAAAATGACTATGAAAAGCGATCATCCTTGATGAACACTATGTGTGACATAAAACCGTAATATGTGACAGTCTAATGGAGATGGGTTCGGTTTGTCAAGACAAATTTTTATGAAATCATGCTTTAAAACACCAGGAATTTGTTCCGAAATGGAAATCTATTCTTGTTTTTTAAATTGAAATCGCCGGGAGTAAAGGATATAGGTAACCGTTCAAGGGTTCACGGTTCAAAGATTCAGAGGTTCGGCCGTTAGCGGGAAACATTGAAACGCCTAACCTGGCTTTAATAATGAGGTCAATAAAATGGATGATCAACATCATTTGTTAATTCTAAGCAAGGATTCAGAACGATTTGCAGCGTTAATCAGGCAGCATGATTTTGAAAAACTTCACCTCGGCGTTTATGATTCACAAGTGGACGTTCGCAAGCAATTGGAGCAATGTAATATTATTTTAGGTGAACCAAATAAAATTGCACCCATTTTAGACGCGACCAAAAAAATAAAGTGGGTCCAATCCACATGGGCAGGGGTAGACGACCTGATGCGGTCACCCGTCCGTAAGGATTATATTCTGACCGGCGTAAAGGGGATTCATGACGCGATGATGAGTGAGTACGTGTGGGCGTACATCATTGGATGGGAAAGGCGAATCTTTCAAATTCGCGCCAACCAAGAAAAAAAGATCTGGAAACCGATACATTATGCGAGCTTGAAGGGAAAACGGTTGGGCGTCTGTGGTATGGGGTATATCGGAAAGCATATCGCCCGGGTGGCGAAGCAATTCGGAATGGAGGTGTGGGGATACAAACGCACGGCGGCCGATGTGGCCGAAGCAGATCGGCTTTTTGCGGGCGACGAATTTAACTTGTTTTTAACGCAACCAGACTACATTGTAATCACGCTCCCGAATACACCAGAGACCTACCATCTCTTTGACAAAGCGGCCTTTGAGGCAATGAAAAAAACGGCGGTTTTGATCAACGTGGGGCGGGGATCAGTCGTCTCGGAGTCGGCGCTGATTCAAGCACTGGATGAAAACAAAATTGGCGGCGCCATACTGGATGTGTTTGAAACCGAGCCGCTTCCCCCCGATAGCCCCCTTTGGACCCATGCGCGGGTATTAATCACACCGCACATCTCCTCTTTGAGCTTCCCCGAGGATATTGTTCCCATTTTTGCAGAAAACTACCGTCGTTTCATCTCCGACCAACCGCTTTTGCATGTGATCGATTTTAATCAAGGGTACTGAGATGTGGAAAAAAGGACAAATCCTGCGTGGGAGCACTTTAAGCTAATCCTTTGGGTGATTTTGATAATTGAATTTCTCCTGTTTCTCATCGCGCTGACGGTGGGGCGGGCTTCCGATTTTCAATTAATCTTTTATACTTCGTTTTGGATCGGGCTGCTAATTGCCATTGTATTTTTGTGTATCTATCTGTTAAATATTTTAGAAATCCTTCTAACCGCAGGCGTTAAAAAGGTTCGCAAAATGATTGCTAAAGGAAGGGGAAGCAGGGATGTCAATTGAATCCTTATTGGGCTTTACGCTGGCCATGTTTATTCTCGCCGTTACCCCCGGTCCGGGTGTATTTGCGTCGGTTTCACAAGCGCTTTCAGAGGGATTTCGCTCATCCTGGGATGTCATTGCCGGAATTATTCTGGGGGATCTTCTGTTTCTGATACTGGCGGTGTTCGGACTGTCGGCAATTGCATATGCCCTGGGGAATTTGTTTTTCATCATCAAATGGATCGGCGGCACCTATCTGATATGGCTCGGATGGCGGATGTGGCGGCGGAATCCGGACGTATTTCATCCAATCCGGAACGCTGAAAGGCGTAACGGCAGACAGCGATTTATGGGAGGACTTTTGATCACTCTGGGTAATCCCAAAGTTATCCTGTTTTATGCCGGGTTTTTGCCCACTTTTCTGGAATTAGCCCGGTTAAGAATTATTGATATTCTCATGGTGGCTGGTGTTGTGACGATGGTTCTGGGGGGAGTAATGGGTGTTTATGCCTATTCAGCTGCGCGTGCGCGACAACTCTTTTCCAGTGAACGCGCTCGTCGCAATCTGAACCGGAGCGCGGGAACGGTCATGATGGGGGCCGGGGTCATTATCGTTACCCGTTGAGGAATCCAGTAGAAGAAGAAAAAAGAAAAGATCAAGCTGTATTCCCGCTACCCGGTAACGAGTATACTGATTTATAATGGCATAACAATTGCGCATTATGTGCTGGGAGGCATAGGAATCATTTTTGGGTACGATTTTAACTGGACGGGTTTGCCTTTGGGCTTGTTTTACATCGTATTCGCTTTTGTACAAATGTATATCCTCATGCCGTATATGGTTTGCTCCAATTGTGTTTATTATAAAATCAAGGATTCACTTTGCATTTCCGGACTCAATATCGTTTCCAGAAAGATTGCCAGAGAGGGGAATGTAAAAGACTTCCCCAAACGCGGGGAAGGCGTCTTCTGCCATAACCATCTCTATATGGCCTCTTTATTTTTGCCCCTTATCGCCATGATTCCGGCCCTGATCATCAATTTTTCTCTGATACTGCTGATACTATTTATGACGGTGGCGGGGTTGCTCTTATACCGTTTCTTTGTGGTTTTCCCCAAAACGGCCTGCATTCACTGCCGGGCGAAGTATGACTGTCCGAACGCTAAGGCCATGGGGCTCAGCGAAGTCTAGTTAGTGCCTGAACGAAAACTGTCTTTTTAGCCCATATCTGCGTTGGATAAAAAATTTTAATCCTCGGAATACAGGGAGTATGCCTGCGGTTAAAATTTTGATCCGCCTTGATCTGAACCAAAAATCCTAGTTTTCGTTCAGGCACTCATTCGTGTCCATCCATAAATGGTCGTGGATGAGCACTATCAAAATGTTAATGGTTATTGGCATCAATCACGTTCATTATTTAATATTCCTTGGATTGATGTGAGGCAATCATGTTTTCGGCATTATCTGCGGGTGTGGTCCTGGGGTTGTCGGCCGGTTTGACTCCCGGCCCTTTATTGACGCTGGTGATCACCCAAACGCTCAGGCACAATATCCGGGAAGGGATTAAAGTTGCCCTGGCCCCGTTAATTACCGATGTTCCCATCATCGTCATTTCCCTGCTGGTTTTAGGCAGGCTGAGTGATTTTAACCGGGTACTTGGCCTGATCTCAATCGCAGGCGGCATTTATGTTTTATATTTAGCCTATGAAAGTGCCCGGACAGGACCGGTTGATCTTCAAATCTCAAAAGAACATCCCCGATCGCTAAAAAAAGGGTCTCTGATCAATATTTTCAATCCGAACCCCTACCTTTTTTGGATAACCGTCGGCGCCCCGCTCATGCTGAAAATGGGAGCTGAAACCCGACTGGCGCCGGTCATATTCGTGTTGTGTTTCTATCTCCTTCTGGTGGGTTTGAAGGTTTGTATGGCGGTCATTGTGGGAAAATCGCGATCCTTCTTAAGCGGACGTATTTATGTGAATATAATGCGAAGCTTGGGGGTGGTGCTGGCATTGTTTGCCTTGTTTTTATTCAAAGATGCGGTGCAATTGCTGGGAATAGTGCCGTCAATATCGTAAAGAAAGGAGTTCATAATTTTGCCATGAAAATTATTCGTTTTCTGGACACATCGAATCGAGTGGTATACGGCCGGGAGCATCCGGACGGGATCATAACACGGTTGGATGGGGAAATATTTAAGGAACTGAAAGACTCGGGACAAAAGATTCAGGTCAAAAAACTGCTTACACCGGTGACACCCCCGGCCATATTATGCATCGGCCTCAACTATCGACAGCACGCGGCTGAAACCGGATCGGAGATACCCCGTTATCCGGTGCTGTTTATGAAGAATCCGGGATCCGTGTGTCATCCTCAAGATCCGATTCTTTTGCCGAAGTCTTGTGTGGACCCACCACAGGTGGATTATGAAGGTGAGCTCGCAGTGGTCATAGGCAAACGCGCTAAAAACATTTCCGAATCCGCGGCCCTCGAATATGTGATCGGATACACGGTCGGCAACGACATCTCTGCCCGGCGATGGCAAAAACACGCCGGCGGGGGACAGTGGATACGGGGTAAAAGCTTCGATACGTTTTGCCCCCTGGGACCTCGAATTGTTACCTCCGATGAATTGACTGATCCGCAAAACCTGGAACTCAAATCATTTGTGAACGGAGAGGTCATGCAAAGCACCAACACAGGTGATATGATTTTTCCGGTAATAAAGCTGGTATCGTATTTGTCTGAAAGTACCACCCTGTTACCCGGTACGATCATCATGACCGGCACACCGGGAGGAGTGGGCTACAAACGCACACCGCCTGTTTATCTTCACCCCGGTGATACCTTAGAGGTTCGCATCGATCACATCGGGCGATTGACCAATCGTGTGGCTCTAGAGGAATAAACCCAACCATGTCTGAACTTGACGTTTTGGTGATGGGCCGCAATTGCCTCGACTATATCGCGGTCGTCGATCAATTCCCTTGCGAAGATCAAAAAGTTCCCCTTCATGCCAGGCACATGGAGGGGGGAGGGCAGGGAGGAACCGCATCCTGTTGCATTGGGCAGTTGGAGGGCAGGGTGGCGCTGGTCGGCAACGTAGGCAATGACGCCGAAGGTCGTATTTGCCTTAAACGGCTCAAAGATTCCGGAATCGATACAACTCATGTACGGGTTGTGGAAAAAGCACGGACGCCCGTGGCATATGTTTTCGTGACCACCGCCACCGGTCAGCGAACGATCATCTATGAGCAAAATACGCTTCCTCGTTTAGAATACGGGAGTCGCTTAAAAAATCTGGTTCCCCGTGCGAGCGTTGGTTTGCTTGACCCGGAAGCGACGCACCTGGGGCGGCAATTGAGGCAATTTGGCGGCCATCGTTTTAGAATCGTATACGATTGTGAACGATGGCGGGATGGAATCGAGGACATGATGGGGGTGGCGGATTTTTTCATTCCTTCATCAGATTTCCTTAACAGTCCAAGGCTGGGTTTAGGTAAGAGGCCGCTGGCGGAGAAAATATTTAGATTGGATGCACAAATAAGCGGCAGGCTGATCGTCACCCACGGAGACAAGGGAGCCTACTATTTCCGTGATCAAAAGCTCTATCAGGTTGCTCCCCCGGAAGTCCAGGTGCTAGACACCACCGGCGCCGGCGATAATTTTCACGGCGCTTTCGCCCTCGCCCTATCGCGTGGAACGGACCTCAAACGATGCGTGAAGTTCGCTGTGGCGGTTGCATCGCTTTCCTGCAGGGAATATGGCGGACGTAAAGGGATTCCGCATTTATCCGAGGCGCTTGCGGCGGCGGAGAGACTCGTATCCCGAGCCGTATAAGGAAACCTTCTAATGTAGAGGTATGTATGCCTTTCAAAAGACAGATACCGTTGTTGAACGATCGTCACAGTCATCCGTTTCTGTATGCTGCTTTAGGGACCTGCATCGATTTGAGATTCATCAACCAAAAGAACGATGCACTAGATCTCATTCAGCAAGCGGACGATGACGTCATCGTGGCCATGGGATGGAACGACGGTTTATATCGGTTCCAAATGACGGAATTGGATGCTTTGCCACCGACGGTCATTATCAATGCCTCGTTGCACGGTTACCTTATCAATCACGCTGCCAAAGAGATGCTCCAGGGCATGCATCCCGATATTATTCGGAACATGTATGATAGGAATTGGATTGAAACGAACTATTTCAGGGTTCTTCGGTTTTTCATGGGTTTAAAGCCGTGTCGGATGGAAAATTTAAACGCATTCTACGATGATCTTCTGAATCGAGGCGTTTGGTCTGCGGAAGAATTGTCACTGTGGGGCAAGAACCAGATAGCGCTGTTTGATGCCGGTGGTCTTTGTGAACGATCTAAATTTTGGATGGATCTGCATACATTCAAGGAACTCGATCATGACATGAAGAAAAGAGTGCACGGACTCAAAATATTTGCCGATGGCGCCCTGGGCCCCAAAACCGCTAAACTCAGTAAGTCGTATTTAACCGGAGAGGAGGGAGTTCTCAGCTACACGGATGAGGCCCTTTACGAACACACAAAAGATGTGCTCAAACACTCAAAACCGATTGCCATTCATGCCATTGGGGATCAGGCCATCGATCAGGTGATTGCAACCATGATCAAATGCAAGCAAACATTTGGCGTGCTCCCTGAAATTCGTATGGAGCATTGTCAATTCATCTCACGGGAAACCGCCCAAAAGGCCAAAACGCTGGGAATCGTTTTAAGCATGCAACCGAATTTCAGCACGGATTCGACTCATTATAGAGACAGGCTCTCCCAGGGTTACTGCACCTGGAACAATCCCTTTCGGATGCTGATCGACGAAATTGGATTCGTGCCGGGTGAGGATTTAATTCTGGGCTCGGATGGCATGCCGCACGGGGTTCAATATGCGCTCGAAAGCGCTCTTTTCCCACCCTATGAAGGACAGCGGCTGACATTGGATGAATTCGTGGCTGGGTATTGTCTGCCGGATGAAACCTATGGACATATTGAGGTGTTGGTTGATGAGGAGGAATCAAAGGTTACCACACAGGTAACCTTGAACGGTGAATTCTGAACCCTGGTCGCCTGCGGCGCCGCCAAAGGCGGGTAAACCTGTGAACGCTTACAACTATTTTACTTCGGAAAAGAATCCGGCCTTCAAGAATTCGCGATTTAAACGGGCGATGTTGGTGATCGAAATTTCCTTGGGACACTCCGCCTCACACTCGGATTCGTTGGAACAATTGCCAAACCCGACGGCGTCCATGGCCTTTATCATTTGAGTGGCGCGCCTGGCGGCTTCCGGCTTGCCTTGGGGCAAAAGCGCCAGATGAGACACTTTGGCTCCCACAAAAAGCATGGCCGAAGCATTTGGGCAAGTCGCCACACAAGCGCCACACCCGATGCAAGCGGCGGCATCCATCGCCTTTTCAACAATTTCCTGGGGAATAAGAATTGCGTTGCCATCCTGGGCTCCACCGGTCTTGGCCGATATATAACCGCCAGCCTGGATAACCCTGTCAAAAGCACCGCGGTCGATAACCAGGTCCTTGATTACCGGAAAGGCTCTGGCCCGAAATGGTTCGATTACAATGGTATCGCCATCTGAGAAATGACGCATGTGGAGCTGGCATAAAGTGGTGGCCGTTTCATGTCCATGGGCGCGGCCATTGGCAACGGCGCCACAGGTCCCACAAATTCCCTCCCGGCAATCGTGATCAAAGGCGATGGGATCCTGATTCGAAAGGGTCAGCTGCTCATTGACCACATCGAGCATCTCCAGAAAAGACATGTCCACAGAGATATCCCGGGCCTGAAAGATTTCAAAGTTACCCTTGCTGCGGGCATCTTTTTGACGCCAAACCTTAAGGGTTAAATTGATGGTCTGGGTCATTTGTAGCTCCTTTGGGAAAGCGCGACGTTTTCAAACTGAAGTGTTTCCTGATGCAATTTCGGATCCTGGTGGTCAGCGCCGAATTCCCAGGCAGATACGTGGCAAAACCGGTCATCATCGCGTTTGGCCTCATTGTCTTCGGTCTGGTAGGCTTCATTGAAGTGGCAGCCGCAGGATTCTTGACGTGCCAGGGCATCGATGATCATCAATTCTCCAAATTCAAGGAAATCGGCTACCCGCTCGGCCCGTTCCAGGCTTTGATTGAATTCCATTTGTGATCCGGGAATGCGTACGTTTTCCCAGAATTCTTCGCGAAGCGATTGGATCCGTTGTCCGGCCAGGGTCAATCCGTCATTAGTGCGTGACATTCCGCAATATTCCCAGATAATCAGCCCCAGTTCGCGATGAAAATCATCGACCGTGCGTCGGCCTTTTATAGAAAGCAGTTTTTTGATGCGGGCATCGGCTGCCGCCGCGACGTCCTTAAAGGCCGGGTGTGAATCCGTGATGTTTTCCAGGGTTGTTCCGCTAAGATAACCCCCAATGGTATAGGGGATGATAAAATAGCCATCCGCGAGCCCCTGCATTAATGCGCTGGCCCCGAGCCGATTGGCACCATGGTCGGAAAAGTTAGCCTCGCCCAGCACAAACAGGCCGGGAATGGTACTCATCAGGTTGTAGTCCACCCAGAGTCCGCCCATGGTATAGTGCACCGCCGGATAAATCATCATCGGGGTTTTGTAAGGGTCTTCACCGGTTATTTTTTCATACATCTGGAAAAGATTGCCGTATTTTTGGTGAATGACGTCCTGGCCGTCACGCTTTATGGCATCCGCAAAATCGAGAAAGACCGCAAGTCCGGTTTCACCGACACCCTTACCCATATCGCACTGGGCCTTTGCATTGCGTGAGGCCACGTCGCGGGGGACAAGATTTCCGAAGCTGGGGTATTTTTCTTCAAGATAATAATCTCTATCTGATTCCGGAATCTGCTCAGGCGGACGTTTGTCTCCGGCAGTTTTGGGAATCCAGACCCGACCATCATTGCGTAAACTTTCACTCATCAACGTCAGTTTGGACTGATAGGTACCATGCACCGGGATACAGGTAGGATGAATTTGGGTAAAACAAGGATTGGCAAAAAAAGCGCCTTTTTTATAGGCCCTAAATGTTGCCGAAACATTGGAAGCCATGGCGTTGGTGGATAGAAAATAGGCATTTCCGTATCCTCCGGTACAGAGAATCACCGCATGACCGGTATGGGTCTCGAGCTGGCCGCTGATCAAATTGCGGACCACTATTCCGCGCGCGTACCCTTTTATGGTAACGATTTCCACAAGCTCGCGGCGTGGAAACAGGGTCACCTTCCCATCGGCAACCTGGCGCATGAGAGCACGATAAGCCCCCAAAAGGAGTTGCTGTCCGGTCTGACCTCTGGCATAGAACGTCCTTGCGACTTGAGCGCCGCCAAAACTGCGGTTGGCCAAAAGTCCCCCATAATCACGCGCAAAAGGAACACCCTGGGCAACGCATTGATCGATGATATTGTTGCTTATCTGAGCCAGACGATAGACGTTGGCCTCGCGGGAACGGAAATCCCCCCCCTTTATCGTGTCATAAAACAGGCGCCAGATGCTGTCGCCTTCATTGGTGTAATTTTTAGCAGCGTTGATGCCGCCCTGGGCAGCGATACTATGGGCCCGCCGCGGACTGTCCTGAATGCAAAATGTCTTTACGTTGTACCCCAGCTCTGCAAGGGAGGCCGATGCGGAACCGCCGGCAAGGCCTGTCCCCACCACAATGATATCAAACTTTTTTTTATTGGCGGGATTTACCAGTTTTAGGTTAAATCGGTGGCGATCCCATTTTTCCGATAAGGGACCGCCTGGTATTTGGGCATCAAGCTGCATGTACGATCCTTTCTTAAGACCAAACCGAGAAATAGAGAGGTATCAAACCAAAACCGATGCCGACGGCAAAACTGAACACAATCCCGGCAATTTTTATGACAGGCATGTATTTGGCTTGATTGGCACCGATTGTTTGAAAAGCGCTCCAGACGCCATGGCTTACGTGTATGGCCGCAACAACCATGGCAAGCACATATAACGTTACGTATCCGGGATGTGAAAATGCATCGGATACGATTTGAAATATTGTCGTATCGGTTTTATCCACAAAATGGAAATTGAACAGGTGGGTAATGACGAAGATAAGGAGCAGAAAGCCGGTATAAGGCATCGTGGCGGAGCCAATGGTTCTACCACCCGCACGACGGTTAACGGCATAACGTACGGGTCTTGATTTGAAATTTTGATAAAACAGGGTTGCTCCGGTCAGTACATGTGCCAACGCCAAAAGCAAAAGGCCCATTTCCACGATGGATAGAAGCGGTCCGTATGAATGGAGACGCTCGGCATAGCTGTTAAAAGCATCGGGGCCGGCGTAAAGGGTAAAGTTGCCGGCAAGGTGGACGGTTAAAAAGCCGCAGAATGACAGGCCGGTGACAGCCATCATGAATTTTTTCCCGATGGATGACCAAAGCGTCCGTTTTAGCCAGCTCATCCTATCCTCCTAGTGCTGAGTCTCGCCGCTTTGCGGTGAATCTTTGTGGTTTTGTGGGGGAGGTGATATGCCCCCAATTCAGTGTCTTCTACTAGCTATCAAAGCATTTTTTCTAATTTTTTGCATCGGATGTGTCAACATAATTCTTAAACCACCAGTCATCGCGGTTGATTTGGGTGATGCTAGCGGCAACGGATTGCAAAGCCGTGTTACCGGCCATGCAAATAGCTTGACACCCTAGGAAAGCTCGTATAGTTTATACAATTTAAATTATTTCCATTAGGCCAAAGTGCTCGGGCCTCGTTCGGGCCTGTATATGACTTGCTCCTGGAACTCGACAACAGAATGTCGGCCGGATGACGAAGTGGGGTTGTTTTTATGGTTTCTCAAAATATCACCATTATTCAAATGATCAGCAATGCCGGGCTGATGGTGCAGTTTGTATTGCTGTTACTTTTTTTCTTCTCCGTTACCTCTTGGGCTATTATTTTAATTAAATACCGATATATTCGCCGCGCATTTAAGGAATCAGATTATTTCACTGATTTTTTTTGGAAAAGCAGAGACTTGTCGGAAGCCTTTAATAAGGCCAAACAATTCCAGGGAAGTCCGATTGCCAGGATCTTTCGAATTGGATATATCGAGCTAAAAAAATTAAGTCAGTCGGGTATCTCTCTTACGGCTCAAACAGCGTCTGCTTCAAAAGGGGGTACCGCCACTCTGGATGGCCGACTTATGGGGATGGATAATCTTCAGCGTGCTTTACGCCGGGCCATGAATACCGAATTAACACGCATAACTCAACTGGTACCTTTTCTGGCGACAACCGGCAATACCACGCCCTTTATCGGATTGTTCGGAACCGTTTGGGGGATCATGAATTCATTTCATGGGATTGGGCTTAAAGGCTCAGCCAGTCTTGCAGTCGTGGCGCCGGGCATTTCCGAGGCGCTGATTGCAACCGCAGCGGGTTTGGCCGTAGCCATTCCGGCGGTGATTGCCTTTAATCACTTTACAAACAAGATCAGAATTATTGAGTCTGAATTACAGAGTTTCTCAGCCGATTTTTTAAATATCGTCGAACGCGATATTATCCCCGTTAAAGGACCAGACAATGGCATTCGAAGGTAATAGAGACGGCTTGATGTCACAAATCAATGTGACGCCGTTCGTGGATGTGATGCTCGTATTGTTGATTATTTTCATGGTGACGGCTCCGATGATGATTCAGGGTGTCGATGTCTCACTGCCGGAAGCGACGTCGGAACCGCTGCAATCCGAAACCGATAATCTCCTAATTACCATCGATAAAAGTAACCGTGTTTATATTAACGATTATCGGGTAACACTCGATTTTCTGCGGGAAAAACTCCAAAAAATATTAGAGGGTCGTGAAAACCGAAGCGTTTATCTCAGGGCCGATAAAGATATTTCCTATGGAATGGTCGTCCGTGTGATGTCGGAAATAAAAAATGCCGGGGTTGAGAAACTGGGAATGGTTACAGAACCGATTGCGGACGATGAGCAAAAGCCCTATGCCAAAACTAAAAGCTGATGAAGCAAAATGTCCATGCACATGCGTACCTGTATCAACAAATGGAAAGCGATCTAGGTCCGTTTTTGACCATGTTTGTGATTTCAATCGTATGCCATTTCGCCTTTTTTGCAATTGTCGTGTTAACCCCAGGGCATACGCGTTCGAAACGATTTGAGCCGCGCATCATCAATGTGAATCTGGTTGCTTTACCAAGACCGAAAGCGCTGCCAGCACCGAAAGCGTCTCCGAAATCGACAGAGAAAGTCACCGTTAAACCCGAAGCACCAACGGTCAAACGGGTTGAAGAGAAACCGGTTATTAAAGAAACGGTGACTCTTGCGCCGAAGTCGGCGCCAGAAATTTCGGTAGCACCCAAACCGAAACCGGTTAAGGCCAAAACATCGCTCAAACAAAAAACCTTTAAACCCCGAACGGTTGTAAAGCCGGCTATAAAAAGGATTGAAAAAAAAGTTGAAGAATCGCGGCCAACCCTAATCTCCGAAGCCATCAATCGGCTCAAAGATAAAGTTGACCAGACAGAAAAAGACCGCCGCAATAAAGCTCAAAAGGAAGAGCAGGCAGGACGCAGCCCATTATGGGCGGAGATGGGCGAATCCGGGTCCGGCAAGGAAGAATTTGGAGGTCTGATTCAAATATACAAACTTGAAATCGCCTATCGGGTTCAAAAAAACTGGGCCTATTCCGACCAATTGGCAGGCCGTCAAAGCAAGCTCAAGGCCTTGTTGGTATTTAAGGTCATGCCTGATGGTGAAATCAAGGACGTCTTTTTCACCGATCGATCCGGCGACGTCTACTTAGATGAATCAGCCTATAAAGCAGTCATCAAATCAAACCCGGTGCCTCCACATCCCAAGGGGCTTGCAAGGCCATTTATCACAGTTGGCCTTCGTTTTACACCTGAAGGGGTGAAGTAACGGGGCACAGGCGCAAAAGATTAAAAGGAGCAAAATAAATCAAATGATTAGGCAGAGCATAAAGAAAATCGGCTTCGTTCTGGCGGCAGTGATCTTGTTGACGGCCGGCATTGGACATGCGGAATACGATTATATTGATATCAGCAATCCCTTTTTAAGAAAGATTCCGGTCGCTGTGCCGGTTTTTAAAGCGATTACGGGGGCTGATGGGGAAATTGAGCTGTCCATAAAAGCCGCTGATTTGCTTTCATCCGCCTTGGCCTTTACCGGTTATTTTAAAACCCTTGACAGGGGGGCCTTTCTCGTCAACCCCGAGGAATTCGGGATCGTCAGCGCAAACATTAACTTTGAAAATTGGACCAGTATCGGGGCCGAGCTTCTGGTAACCGGCGGACTGACTGTAAAAGACAAGATCATTGAGATGGAAATCCGTATTTTCGACACATTTAAACAAAAACTGCTCATCGGGAAAAAATACAAAGGGTGGATCAATGATCAAAGGCGGATGATTCACCGGTTCTGCGGCGAGGTGATTTATCGCTTCACCAATACGCGAGGTGTTTTTGATACCAAGCTGGCTTTTATCTCCACTGGTGACGGAAACAAGGAAATTTATATAAGTGATTTTGATGGGTACGGACCCAAAAGGTTTACGCACAACAAAAGTATCACCCTATCACCGTCGTGGTCGTCGGATGGAAAATGGATGGCCTACACCTCCTTTGTGAAAGGAAAGCCTGATTTGTATATCCGGCACATCAAGGAGAAGCGGGGTACTGTCGTTTCGAAAGAGGGCCTAAACAGCTCGCCGGCTTGGGTTCCGGGAAAGTTTGCCCTTGCCGCTTCCATGTCTTTTTCAGGTGATCCGGAAATTTATTTGTTGACCGGGACCGGGAAAATTATTAAAAGGCTGACCCATAGTCGAGGGATTGATGTCTCCCCTTCATGGTCACCAGACGGCAAAAAGATGGCCTTTGTCTCGAAACGTTCCGGGTCTGCACAGATTTATATTATGGATTTAGAATCAGGACGAGTTAAAAGATTGACATTTCAGGGGAAATACAATACACAACCAGAATGGTCCCCAAAAGGTGATAAAATCGCTTATTCGGCGATGGAAAATGGGGAGATTAATATTTACGTAGTGGATACGGAAGGGAATCATCCGGCTCAACTGACATATGGGACCGGAAACAACGAGTCTCCCTCGTGGTCGCCGGATGGAAGCCTGATCGCTTTCAGTTCAACGCGTGAGGGGCCTGCGAGAATCTATATGATGAATGCGTTTGGAACCGACCAGCGGCGATTACTGGTCATGCCCGGCCAGCAAACAAATCCTAACTGGTCACCGTGGACTAGTCGTTATTAAGCCTTACCAAGCACAACTTAAAAGGAGGAGAAAATGCGGAAAAATGTGTGGGTTATCTTGGCGCTGTTGCTTGTAATCCCTGGATTACTTTTTACGGTTTCATGTGCAAAGAAAACAGTCAAATCGGATGCCACCGCAGCAGTGGATGCTGCCAAACAAGAAGAAGCGATAACGGCCAGACAGGCAGCCATCAAGGCCACCGAAGAGGCGAAGAAAGAAGAGCTGGCTAGAAAAGCCGCTGAGGAGGCCGCTCGTAAAAAGGCTGCTGAAGAAGCAGCTCAAAAGGCAGCGTTGGAAGATCAAAAGGCCAAAGAAGATGCCGAAAAACGGAAAATTTTGTCTACCATACAACTTTTTGAAAGCGAAGATATCTATTTTGAGTATGATAAGTCTCGCCTCTTACCGGCTGCCCGAGAACTGCTCAAGAAAAAAGCACAATGGCTGCGAGACAACCCTGAGGCCATAATTCTAATTGAGGGGCATTGTGACGAGCGGGGAACAAACGAATATAACCTGGCCCTAGGGGAGAGACGAGCGCGTAGCGCAAAAACATATCTCACCGACCTGGGGATATCACCGTCGCGGCTGACCACCATCAGTTACGGCGAAGAGCGTCCGGTAGATTCAATGCAAACCGAAGAGGCTTGGGCCAAGAATCGGCGTGCGCATTTTGAGATTGAATAGAGTGGAATTGTAATGGAATGGGGCTGAAACAGCCAAAGGCTGTTTCCCTCATTTTATTTTGTGATGTAAAAAGATAATAACGACCGGCTTGCTTAGCCTCTCTTAACCAGCTTGGCGTGGGCGAGTCGGTCTCCGTGCTTTAATCACCCAAGATTTCCATGAATATAAGATATCTTTTTATTTTGGCTGGTATGATGATGTTGCTGGGGTGTGTAACCGAGGATGATTTTGTACAAATTGACAATCGCCTGACGCAACTTGAGAAACGAAATGCCCAGCAGGAAAAACAATACGCTGACATCACTCAAACCATTCAACAGCAGACACAAGAATCCCAGCAGACAACTTCTCAAATAACCGAGCAGTTAAAAAATTATCGCCAGGAACGTAAAGGAGAAGACCAGAAGCTTCGTACCCAGGCTGCTGAACTTCGCAGTTTGATCGAGGAACTGGGGGAAGAAATCCAAGAGATCGGGGGCCGTCTGGAGGAAACGGCATTTGTATTGCGGCAGAAAACGGCTTCGATGGAAGAAAAGAATTCGCATGCCTCAAATGAACTGCGCCGGTTAGACACTTCAATCAACTCCATTAAGGCTCGGACTTCACACATTGAAAGGTATTTGAACTTAGAATCCCCTGAGACCCAAACGGAAAAAGGGGGAGCTCTGGTGCCAAAACCCTCACCAAAAGGTGTGGCCAGCCTTACAGAGAACGAACTCTATGCTTCAGCCAAACAGGCGTTTGATCAAAGTGAGCTAGAGCAAGCGCGCGAAAAATTTGTTTCATTTATCAAGGCCTTTCCCAAATCGAAACAGGCAGACAATGCCCAGTTTTGGATCGGCGAAATTTTTTATCGCGAGAAGTGGTATGAAAAAGCGATATTGGAATATCAAAAGGTTATCGAAAATTACCCCAGGGGAAACAAGATTAAGGCTTCACTCTTAAAACAGGGACTTGCCTTCTATAAGCTCGGTGATAAAGCCAACGCGCGTCTCATTTTGAGGGAATTACTAAAAAAATATCCCAAATCAAACGAATCCAAAATTGCTAAAAAGATACTCAAAGGGACGTAACCAGAAACATAACCTTCGGATTCAGCGGCGATGGATTTGGGAACCAGGGTGTTGAAGCTTTAACCGTTTACGAACACAAGATGATTAAGATCATCGGAATTGATCCGGGCCTGGCTTCAACGGGGATCGGGATAGTCAGTGGAGACGGACGCAGAATTCCCCAGTTTTCTTTCGGATGCATCGCGACCTCAAAAAAAGATACCCTGCCTAAACGTCTGGAGCAGATCTTTTCAGAAATTCTTCTTACCTTGCAGGATCAAAAACCGAACCTCCTCGTGGTGGAAGATATCTTTTCCCTCAAGGCTTACCCAAAATCCGGAATAAATCTAGGCAAAGTCACCGGAGTCATTCTTTTGGCCGGGTCAAAGATGGGCATACCGGTCGTTGAACTTCCGGTGCGGGAGGCTAAACTGATATTAACCGGTAATGGCAACGCAACCAAAAACCAACTTGAAAAGGCGGTGCGTTTTTTGCTGGGCCTTAAAAAGCCGATTCGGCCTTACCATGCATCGGATGCCGTCGCCCTGGCCATCATCGGGATGTATCGATACCGTGAAAACACCGTGACAATGCGGCCGGCACAGATGAAAAGGTAAAACCCTTGAGCATAATCAAAAGGTATAACCAAGGGGAATAAGATGATCGGTTATTTGGAAGGTCGGTTATTGAAAAAGGAAGGTGACAGGATACTCCTGCTTGCAAATCAGGTGGGGTATGAAGTGTTGCTACCGGCATTTATTATGGAAACGATCGGTGTCAAGCAAATAGGCGAAGAAATTACCCTATATATCTTTTGGCAACAAACCGAACGACAGCCCAAACCGATCTTGATCGGGTTTAATCTAGATGCGGAAAGGGAATTTTTTCAACATTTTATCTCGGTTGAAGATGTCGGGCCCGTTAAGGCGGTGAAGGCATTAAGCATACCGATCCGGGAAATCGCCATTGCCATCGAAACCAAAGATGTTGCCAAGCTTCAACAGCTAAAAGGGATCGGACAACGAACCGCCCAAAAAATCGTCGCAACACTTGAAGGCAAAATGGACAAGTTTGCCTTGATACGCAAAGACGACCAGGTCGAGGTTCCGGAAATGAAAGATATTTCCCGGCCGGTAATGGATGTACTCGTCAGCCAGCTGGGGCATAAAACCAAAGATGCCAATGCGATGATTGCGCGTGCCTTGCAATCTAATAAATCCATTCATACGGCCGAGGAATTATTTGAAGAGGTATATCGAGGGGAGGCCGAGTCATGGTAAAAGAGAATAAGACCCTTGAAACCCATATCCTTAGCGGGGCCTGCCTTCCAACCGATGAATCAAGCGAAATACAGACACTGCGTCCACAGCGGCTATCTGAATACGTGGGACAGAATGAAGTGGTGGAAACCCTGAAAATTGCAATTGAAGCCGCCCAACAGCGAGAAGAACCCGTCGACCATGTCCTTTTTCACGGCCCGCCGGGTCTTGGGAAAACGACTTTAGCGCACATCATCGCCACCGAGATGGGGGGAGACCTGACCATTACTTCGGGACCGGCCCTCGAGAAAGGCGGAGATTTGATCGGGATTCTGACCCATCTTGAAGAGGGGGATACATTTTTCATTGATGAGATTCATCGTATCCCCAAAGTGGTAGAAGAGTTTTTGTATTCGGCCATGGAGGATTTCGCCGTTGATTTTGTGTTTGACAAAGGCGTGCATGCGCGCAGCCATCGGTATCGTCTAAACCGGTTTACACTAGTGGGTGCCACAACCCGCGTCGGTTTATTATCGGCGCCATTGCGGGACCGATTCGGTATTTTCAGAAGCCTTCATTTTTATACGCATGCGGATTTGGTTAAAATTATTAAACGCTCCGCCAGCCTTCTGGAGGTATCGATTGATGAAGCAGGTGCTCATGAGCTGTCGCGCCGCAGTCGAGGAACGCCTAGAATCATCAACCGGCTTTTAAAAAGGGTCAGAGACTACGCGCAGGTCCGGGCTGAAGGCGCGATTACCCGGGAGACGGTTGAGGCGGGTCTGTCACTGGAAGGTGTTGATCAAATCGGATTGACAGATCTTGATCGACGATACTTAAAAACCATCATCGAATTTTATAAGGGTGGGCCGGTTGGGATTGAAGCGATCGCAGCCACTCTGCAAGAAGAGACCGATACTTTAGTCGATGTAATTGAACCTTACCTGTTGAATATCGGTCTGGTTACCCGAACGCCCGCCGGAAGAAAGGCCTCGGAAGCGGCCTATAAACATTTGGGTTTTAATTATCAAAAACGGATGTTTTTTTAAGAAGGCAGATGATTCATGTCTGTGATTACACTAACCACGGATTTCGGCGACACAGACGAATATGTCGGGGTTCTCAAGGGCGTTATACTGGGGATTAATCCTCAAGCACAAATTGTTGACATTACGCACCGAATAGACCCTCAGGACCTTATTCAGGCTGCGGTTGTGGTTCAATCGGCATATGCGTATTTCCCTCCGGGAACGGTTCATGTTGTGGTGATTGATCCGGGAGTGGGGGGTGATCGATCGGTTTTGGCTATGCAACTCGGTGGACATACATTTTTAGCGCCCAACAATGGCGTCCTTTCCCGGGTTATGGAAACGGCGCAAATAGAGATCATTATCCAGGTTGAAAACAGAGAATTTTTTCTCCAACCGGTCAGCCGCACCTTCCATGGACGCGATATTTTCGCGCCGGTAGCAGCACATCTTTCCAAAGGGCTGAAAATCGAAAAGCTGGGTACGCGACCGAATGAGCACTATATTGAAACGCTTAAAATTCCGAAACCGGAAGCCTCCGACAGCAGGGTATTGACGGGAATAATTGTTTCGATAGACCGTTTTGGGAACCTGATTACGAACATTGATTTGAAGTGCTTGAATTCCTTCTGTAAGCGTGATAAGGAACAACCGGAATTCCGAATTGGCGGCTATCGCATTAAAGGTTTATCAAAGAATTATGCATCTGCCGGAACATCCGTTCCGGTGGCCCTGATCGGCAGTCGTGGCTATCTGGAAATAGCGGTCAACTGTGGAAGCGCCGGGGCCTTTTTTAAGGTCCAAAAAGGAGACCCCGTCATCGTCACCCTATCCGGTTGAAGGATGATGACCGAGCATGGTTGTCAAACATTCCGTTTAACCGGTTTAGGCGGTTGAAAAAGACCGGGTTTCGTTGGTGGATATGAAACGATACAGCATACGGTTTCTTTTTGTTATAATACTTTTGGTTTCAGCCCAAGCGGAAGCATCTGCTACAAAAGGGCCTGATCCGAGTCTTCAGATGAATGTAATGCCGCTGTTGAACAAGGCGGCACTTAAAAAAATCCCGGATGTATTGCTCGCTTTTGATCCGGGGGATAACATTGCGCACTCAATCGTGGTTGAAAAAAAGACCCAACAAATTATGCTTTATGCGTATGACGGAACGTTCGAAGAAGTATACCGCAAAAAATGTTCGACAGGTGAAGTCCCGGGTCGTAAAACACGGTCAGGGGACAAAAAAACACCCGAAGGTATTTATTTTTTTACAAAAGAATTTGTAAAAAAACAACTGACCCCTATATACGGAAGCCGTGCGTTCCCGATGGATTATCCAAACCTTCTAGATCAAAGGGCAAAAAGAAATGGATACGCCATTTGGATGCATGGCACCAACAAACCCATTGAACCGCGCGATACGAACGGCTGCGTCGCTCTAAAGAATGACGATATCGACGCCTTCGCGAAATTAATTGTTTTAAACCGGACACCCATCGTTGTTACCGATGAAATTAAATACGTGGATGTTGGCATTCAAGAAAAGACCAAGGCGACCCTTTTAAGATTTCTGACCCGATGGAAGGATTCCATCAAAGGTACCTACCGAGACAATCGGCAGTTTTACGATCAGAAATACTTTGCGGAAACCCCCTGGTGGACCTGGTATAAGCAAAAAAAACGGATGTTTGTTCTTAATCCCTCATTATCAATAGAACTAAAAAGAATATCAATCCTGAGACATAATAAAATCTATGTCGCGCTGTTTGATAAATTTATCAAATACCTGGATGCAGATATTTTTGTCGGTACCCAAAAACTGTTTATGGCTGAAACGGAGAACGAATTAAAAATTGTAGGAGAAGAATATCAGGCATTGTCTAGGGGCCTGAAGGCTTCTCGCTTAAAAGATCCTGTTAGGATTGCCTTTGAAACCTTGCGCAAGCGTCTGAAAACAAAACAAAAAGTTGCCTATGGGACCAAGGCCCGGCCCCAGCAGGGTGCTTTTTAATTTGAAAAGAAAAAAAGGAAACATGGGAAAAAAATTGAAGCCGGCTGAGAGGAATCTTCAAGCATATCTGAGGCGATTTAGGCATTGGGATCTCCTCCTTATCCGAAGCGACGGCCAGACAATTCCATTGGGAGATCTAAAGATATCGGTAGCGGTGGCTATTATCGTGTTAGCCGTAGCCGCAACGATAAGTATTGCATTCTTTATGCGCTATAAAGGCGTTATGAAGGAGAATACGACAATTCAAAAAGTGTTGAGTAGTTCACAAAATGAGTCTTTGACGCTTCGTAAGGAGAAGGAAGCACTCATGGTACGCCTGGTATTAGCCGAAGCCAAGCATCAGGAGTACAAAGCCGGCACCGGAAAGAAACTCCCCAAAGATGTTTTTGAAGCGTTGTCCCTAAAGAAGGACTCCCAGGCGAGTTCAGATCAAAAATCGGCTTTGATTTCCGGAGATCTGAAAGGGCAGCCTGCAGCCTCAAAAACCGAGCCGAAACAAGAATCAAAAACTGAATCAAAAGCCGGGTCGATCGTGCCGGACAGATCCAAGCACGTCGATATTGATGAATTCACGATTGCGTATGACCAAAATTCAGGTATTGCAAAAGCGAAATTTAGAATCATTAAAATCGACCGAGAAGCTACAAATGCATCCGGGTATGCGTTTGTGGTGCTCAAACCGAACGATGTGCTCCAAAGCGAATGGGTTGCAATGCCAGTCAGCGAATTGGTAGACGGCCGGCCGGTGCAGATAAAGAAGGGCCTTTCTTTTTCAATATCACGATACAAGACGATGCGGTTTAAAAAATCAATTGTTGGTGAGTTCAAGCGCTTCAAGGTTGCGACTGTGTTTGTGTTTGATAAGACAGGCCAAACACTGATAGAAAGGGATGTTTCGATAAACAGGTAATCGGGAAAGAATTTCGTACATATTACATTCTAATATTCCCGATAAATGGAAACTGGAGGTGAATGATGCCAAAGAACCCGAAAAGCGTTTCCATCATTGATGAAGGGCTTAAGATCGAAGGAACGATTTCATGTGATGGCAAGCTGATTATCAAAGGCATACTGGAAGGAACTCTATTGGGCGATGAGGTGATTATCGCCAAAGAGGGAGTCGTGGCAGCAGATGCCAGGGTAAAACGTATCGCTATCAATGGAATTTTTAAAGGGGAAGTCAACGCCACAGATGAATTGGCGATCCTGGCAAATGGGAACTGCGCCGGGAAAGTTGTTTGCAAAGATCTGATTATCGAATCCGGCGGAGTCCTGAATGCCGAAGTGGTCTACATGACAGTTGAAGATGTCAAACCTGAACCTGATTTTGCATCGCCTCCAGAAGAAGAGCCGATATCCAAAGCAAGCTATAGCCCGATTATTAATCTTTTAGGTCCTAACGGAAATTAGCCGCAGCCCCACAGAATAAGAACAAAAACCCTTTGTGCAGGCGAATCGATTTCTGGCGTCATTTACAAATATCAGGCAACTGTTAAACAAAATAATGCATGGCTGATTTTTCACTTGACATGGAATAAGAATTTAATTAATACTTCCCGATTCATTTTAACAGGAGCCTGAGAACTTGAAAAAATACACTTATTTTGCAAAACATTCGGATATCCAAAGCAAGTGGTGGGTGGTCGACGCCAACGGAGCAATCCTCGGCAGGCTTGCAAGTATGATCGCCTCGCGGCTAAGAGGCAAACACAATCCTCTGTTTACCCCGCATATCGATAGCGGGGATCATGTTATCGTCATTAATGCCGAAAAGATTGCCCTAACGGGGAAAAAATTTGAACAAAAACAATACCACCGACACAGTGGTTACATTGGGGGCTTAAAGTCAATAACGGCCAGAAAACTACTCGAAAAAAAACCGGAAGACCTGATTCGTTTTGCGGTAAAAGGGATGCTTCCCAAAAACAGGCTGGGGAGGAGTCTTTTTAAAAAATTAAAAGTTTACAGTGGAACCAAGCATCCGCATGAAGCTCAGAAACCAGAGGTTATAGAAGTGTCATAAAGACCAGCGTATGCGAAGCCGGTCAAGTTGAGGGAGATATATATGGCGAAAAATAGTATTTACTACGCAACCGGAAAAAGAAAGAACGCCACAGCCCGGACGTGGCTCACGCCAGGCAAGGGCGAAGTCATTGTGAACGATCGGGCGCTGGAAGACTATTTCGATATTGAAAGCCTAAGGGCAACCATAACCCAGCCTTTTGTGCTGACCAATACTCTTGGGACATTCGATGTAAAAGTCAATGTGCTGGGAGGCGGTATTCACGGGCAAGCCGGTGCCATTCGACACGGCATTACCGGTGCGTTGATAAAAGTAAATCCGGAACTTCGCCAGGTGCTTAAAAAGGCCGGTTTTGTGCGGCGTGATCCCCGCCGAAAAGAAAGAAAAAAGTATGGGCAGAAAGGGGCTCGGGCGCGGTTTCAGTTTTCAAAACGATAAAATATATTTTATCTTTTTCATTAAAAAAGGGGGGTAGGCTTAGCTATCCCCCTTTTTTTATGGATGGACACGAATTAAGACTCAGGGCTCTGCCACAGATGCTGGCCGTATTTAAAGTATCCTCGAACGTTGTTTAATCGGGTGTCAATTTTACCGCGCATGGGGATCATGTTCCCGATAATCAGCGGCATAAGATACTGGGCCAAGACCGTGCTTCCGCCGCCGGTAAAGAGTATTTTATCTATGTCCCAATCTTCGGCCCACAGCCGTTCAATCTCGCTTGCAATAATCTCCGCCAGACGGGCGTACACCTGGTCACGAATGCTGGAGAAATTATATTCCTGGCCTTTAATTTTAATGGATCCGGATTCAGCGGCTTTGTACATCCGGTAAAGTTCGACATTCGTGTTGCTTCTTTCACGCAGCTTATTGGAGATGATGCTGAAAGCCTTGGAAATCCCGGTATCCAACGTCCGGCTCCCCCGGTCAATATACTGTAAGTTGTCCAAAATGGTAATGTCGGTGGTTCGGAAACCAATGTCGATCACGCCGACTTTCTTTTTCGCCAAATCCTGATCAATTAGGTTGCCGTCGTCATTTAAGACCACATTGAGCGCACTACCGATGGGTTGCGGAAGCATACAGATTTTGTCAATTGTAATCAGTCTGCGTACGGTTTGTCCATCCGGTTGCGTAAAAATGATTTCATGTTTTCCCTTTAATATCTCCGTGAAAGCATTTTTCTTTTCCTTAAAGTAGATAATGGGTAGCCCTGAAACCAAATTGATCGGTTCGTTTTCGGTTCCCATGTACCCGGCTGCCGTTAAAGCCAGAACCTTAACAAAATCCGAAATTAATTTGTCCTGATCTAAAGTAAAGTGCCGGACATTCGATTGGTTCTCTGCTAGATCGCCGACAAAATACGTTTTTCCATCAATGGTGACGTGGAAATATTCAGTTGGCGAAACCTCATTGAAGTCTGACCAGAAATGCAGGCCGGTCGCATCTCCTAAAAGCGATTTGAAAATTAGGGGATCTTTGTAACCGGCCACCTTCGTAAAACCAAACCCAATATCTATACCTAAGACTTCCACGTTATCCTCCTGTCCCTAAATGGTTGGGTTAAACCTCAGCTTTCGCATAATTGAGGTTAAAGCGTTTTTCAATACATATTTGCGCAAAGAGAGGGAAAAATTAAAAGGGGTCTGCAAGATTGTCATTCCATGCATTGTTGCTTCGCTTTGTTTAAGCTCCTTTACGAGGGTTTCAGAGATGAGATAGATAAATGACCCGCACTTTGGCTGGTTTTTCGAATGCGACGATATCCGAGAGCCTGTCTGTGATTTCGGTCAAATCGCTTTTACCAAATCTCAGCATTTCATTGATAATAATCTTAAGCTTGTCGGGATTGCTCCCTTCAACAAGGATGAATTCATCTTCGCTGGGTTTGCTATTCAGGATGGCGACTTGTTTGGATTTGGGATGATAAAACAAATAAATGGGATGAGCAGATAACGTTTTGGTTACAAAATCATACTCTTGGGATTTTAATCCATCTAATATCAAGGTCTTTAGGTTTGAGTTTTTATCAAGCGTTAAGCGCTCCATACGATCCGAATCTCTTTAAACAATATGTGAAAAAATGCCAAATACAATTGTGCTGACCAAAACCGTCTTTGAATAAGTATCGATCTTATCAAAAAAAAATATCCGACACAAGAAACTTCGCATCACTTTCGCGGTAACATCAAAGTTAACCGTAAGATAGAAGAGGTTTGCTTTCGCGGATACGCCATTGAAATCCCAAATTACAATACTCAAATTCCAAACAATATCAAAAAACCAAATTTCAATAACCTGCCTGGTCCATTCCGAACCTTGTAAAACACGAAATTTCTTGGTAAGTAATACCAAAGAGGTGCCCGCCTCACGTAGGCGCGTCCATCTCATCAGGAATCAAGCAAAACCCAGCGCGATGTAATTTGGCAATCATGACTGTGCTTGAAAATCTCGACCTTACGACCAATATTGGACGTTTGCCGATTCAAAACCCTGTTTTAACTGCCTCGGGCACATTTGGCTATGGCCAGGAGTTTGAGCCATTGGTCGAACTTGACCGTCTTGGGGCGATCATCGTCAAAGGGATTTCATTAGAGGCGTCAAAAGGGAATCCACCGCCTCGAATTGTTGAAACGGCCTGTGGAATGCTCAATGCAATCGGTCTGGAAAATGTGGGCATCGAAGTCTTTGAAAAGGAAAAACTCCCCTTTTTGAAATCGCTAAAAGTACCGATTTTGGCCAATATCTATGGAAAGACGATCGAAGAATATGCAGACCTGGCCGCGCGCCTTGATGGTATCGACGGGATTGCTGGAATTGAAGTGAATATTTCATGCCCCAACGTTAAGGCCGGTGGAATCGTATTTGGCGTGAATCCTCAAGCCGCTTTTGATGTGGTTGCGGCAACAAGGCGCCAGACTCAAAAACCATTAATGGTCAAACTTTCGCCGAATGTTACCAGTATTACCGAAATCGCCGCAAAGGTGACTGAAGCCGGAGCCGATTCAATCTCGCTCATTAACACCATTACCGGGATGGCGGTAGATATTGATTCCCGGCGGCCCAAGCTGGCGAATATTACCGGGGGGCTTTCAGGTCCGGCAATCAAACCGGTTGCGCTGCGGATGGTGTGGGAGGTTGTGCAACAGGTAGACATTCCCGTCATTGGAATCGGGGGTATCTGTAATGCCGCAGATGCGCTCGAGTATCTCATCGCGGGAGCATCTGCGGTACAAATCGGAACCGCAAATTTTATTAACGCACAGGCGAGCACGGATGTCATCGACGGAATCGAGACATTTTTAAGACAAAATCGTATTTTTCGATTACAAGATTTGATCGGAACACTAGATACTTCTTCAAAGAATTGACGGGAACAGGCCGAGGGTGCAAGGACAGCAACCGATGACATCCAAAAAAACGAGATGCTATCTCAGAAATTCATTTTTCACTATTAGACAGAAAGGAGAACCATATGGAGTTTGAAAGTTTAGAGGCAATTATCGATTTTGCAATTGAAAAGGAAATTGAAGCGGCTGATTTCTATCAGGGATTAAGCCGCGAGGCATCCATGTCAGGGGCCAAACAGATGCTTGAGGAATTCGCGCGTGAAGAGAGGAAACACCAGGCCCTTCTTGAAAAGATAAAATCCAAAGGGTTTGATGAAAGCGTTGTCGAATATAAATTTAAGTGGATTCCGGACCTGAAACGGAGTGATTACCTGGTGGAGTTGGAATACTCAGACGGTATGGGATATAATGAACTGTTGATTCTGGCAATGAAACGTGAGGAGAAAGCCCTTGCGCTCTATAACGTATTGTTGAAACGGGCCGAAGGAATTGAGAGTCAAAAGTTCTTTAAAATCCTCTGTCAGGAAGAAGCCAATCATAAGCTCAAACTCGAAACCCTTTATGATGATTACATGGCAGAATTGGGAGACTAAATCTCGATGCCCAAAACGAAGTGTACGCTGACGGAAGTAAGGCCGGCTTTTTCTTGACATGCGTTGAACTCCCTGTTTATTAGTTACAATGTAGTTAAAAAGTAATTGTTAACCCGGCCAATAAAAAAGTGTCATTTCCCGCCAAAGGCATCGGGATCTTCGACCGGCCGAAGTTTAGCGGAGAGTCGGATTAATTGTCAGGTTCAGGAGGCTATAATGAAATTAAAACAGATTGTCGTATCCATCGAAAACGCGCTCGGCCGTTTGCATGAGGTCACACACGCCCTAGGCGAGGCCGGCATTAACCTCAGAGCCCTCAGCCTGGTGGATACCGGGGCTTTTGGCCAGTTGCGGCTTCTGGTCTCCAATGTTGCCAAAGCCCGGCGCATCCTTATGGAAATGCAAATACCCGCCTTTGTCAATGAAGTGCTGGTCGCGGAAATCGAAGATACGCCCGGGAGCTTGTCAAAGGTTCTAAAAATGGTAAAGGATGCTAATATCCAGGTGACCTATATGTATGCTTTTACCGGATTCTCGGCAGGAAATGCAATCATGGTGTTTCGTTTCAGCGACAATGATGGAGCGATTGAGGTATTGCAGGCCAACAACGTCAGATTGCTGGATGCCAAAGCTTTTGGAATTCTTGAAAATGAAAATAAAAAGTAAATCGTCCAGGTCCAATACGGAAAAAGGAGGCTATTAAAATGGAGGGAAAAGCGGACTTTCGTCCCCAGTCTTTTGCTGTAATCGGCGCAGGGTCGGTGGGATGTATTGTTGCAGCCTTCCTTGCCAAAGGCGGTTATGAGGTCATTCTCTGTGATGTGGTGCGCGAATTACTTGTCCCTGCACTGGATCCCGGCATCATCATCGAAGGCGCCGAAAACCTTAAGCAACCCGTTTCCAGAATATGCAACAATATTGATGAACTCGCCGATCATCCTCCTGACGTCATTGTCATTGCGGTCAAAGCCAACGCCTTACCGTTGATTGCCTCCGCCATCGAAGGATTTTATCAAGAAGGGATGTATATTGTCAGCTGGCAAAACGGGATTGACACGGAACTCGAAATCGCAGAGGTTTTGGGCCGCAAAGCAGCTATGCGCGCAGTGGTAAATTATGGATGCAGTCTGATGGCGCCGGCCCACGTTCAAATGCCTTTCCATCATCCGCCGCATTATATCCAAGAGCTTGACTCGGAATCCGAGGCGGCGGCCAAGGCGATTGCCACAGCATTTACAGATAGCGGTCTTGAAACCCTTCATACCGAAAACATCATTTCAATGGTCTGGCGCAAGAGCGTCTTAAACGCCAGTATGAACCCGGTATGCGCCGTCACGGGGCTTACGATGACTCAGGCCATGAATGATCCCCTCGTTTTCCAGATTGTGGATGCATTGGTTAAAGAGTGTATTCAGGTTGCTCGGGCCAATGAAATCGATCTGGGTTGGGATTTTTATCCCAATGGAATAGAATATATGCTTAAAGCCGGTAAACATAAGCCGTCGATGCTGATGGACATCGAAAACAAACGCCGCACAGAAATCGATTTTATCAATGGCAAATTCGTTGAATATGGGGAGCGAGCCGGGATTGCCACGCCCTATAACAGAACACTCAAATCGCTGGTAAAGGGCCTTGAATCGAGCCAGATAGATAAATAGGGTGGTAGCGAAATCAGAAAAGATGGTATTTGCAGGAGTTGATGTTGGGGCTTCAAGAACTAAGGTTGCGCTATTAGACACTCACAAAAATTTATACGGCTATGCGGTCCAAAAATCAGGCACCGATTTTGTGGGCACATCCGAAAAATCTTTGACGTCGGCACTGCAGATGGCCGGCCTGTCTGAAAGCGATATGGCCAATACCGTTGCAACCGGATATGGACGCAAAAATGTAACCTTTGCCGCAGAAACCAAGACCGAGATCAGCTGCCATGCTTCGGGTTGCTACCATTATTTTCCTTTGGCCAGTACCATTATCGATATCGGGGGCCAGGACAACAAGGTCATAAAGCTGGATGAAGCCGGGCGGCGAACCGGTTTTAAGATGAACCGCAAATGCGCTGCAGGCACCGGCGCTTTTCTGGAGGAAATGTCGACGCGACTCGATATTTCTCTGGAAGAAATGGACGGACTGGCGGGTCAATCGAAAAGCATGGTTAGACTGGGAAGTTTCTGTACCGTATTTTCAGCAACAGAGGTGCTTGAGAATATTCGGCATGGCAAAAAAATCGAAGACATCATTAAGGGTGTTTTTTTTTCCATGATTCAAAGGGTGATGGAAATGGATGCCCTGACCGAAAACGTGGTTATGACCGGCGGGGTGGTGGCCCATAATCCTTATATGGTTAGAATGACAGAAGCTTTGATTGGCCGTAAAATTCTAGTCCCGGAATATCCCCAATTGACCGGAGCCATCGGCGCAGCGCTCTATGCCATGAAGACAAAAAATACATAACAAATAAATCACAAAAATCAAAAAACAAATGACAAACAAATCCCAATGACCGAAATTCAAAATTTCAAACAAAAAAATTGGAGCTTAAAGTGTTTGCTCATTGGAATTTGTTATTTCCCCGACAATTCGGGATTTCCGCTTTGCTACAACCGGCTTGTCCGGGTTAGGAAAGGTAAGGATGTAAGATGGCTGAAGGAAAAAACGGTCATAGGAAAAAAATAAAGGCAACGGCCGAGATGCACCGCCTCATGGCCGACTATTTTTATGAGCTCGATTCGGCGGCCAAAACCGGCACGCAAAAGATTGCCTGGTGTACCAGTGTCGGCCCGGCGGAAATATTACGGGCCATGGGATTTTTGGTATTTTTCCCTGAAAATCACGGCGCCGCCCTAGGGGCAACGCGTATGGCTACAGATTTACTTCCGGTAGCCGATGCACGCGGTTATTCGCCTGATATCTGTTCTTATTTGCGAGCCGATGTCGGGGCGTATTTAAAGGGCGTCACCCCTCTTTCAAAGCCGTATCCGGGGATAGAAACTGTCCCCAAACCGGATGTGCTGGTCTTTAACACAAACCAGTGTCGCGATGTCCAGGATTGGTTTGGGTGGTATGCCGAACAAATGAATGTACCGATGCTGGGCATCCACACCCATTGCGGGGTAAACGAGGTGACATCGCATCATGTGCGTTCCATCGCCGTGCAAATGGAGGAAATGATTGCGCCGCTACAGAAGATATCGGGCCATAAATTCGACCTGGATGAACTCAAACGGATTGTGGCCCTTTCACGTCAGTGCTCTGATTTGTGGGAGAAAGTACTGAATACGGCGGCCAATATACCATCTCCCATTACATTTTATGACATGACGATCCATATGGCGCCAGCCGTGGTGTTGCGGGGAACCCAGCAGGCGGTCGATTACTATCGCAAACTCCTTTCCGAAATAGAGGAACGGCTTGCCGATAACGCGGCCGCAGTTGAGGGTGAACGCTACCGTATCTATTGGGAGGGGATGCCCATCTGGGGCCGACTCAGAGATCACTCGGAGATGTTTGGCGGATTGAAAGCCAGTGTCCTGGCCTCGACCTACTGCAACAGCTGGGTTTTTTCGGCCTTTGATTCGGATGATCCCTTCAACAGCATGGCACGGGCTTATACGGAGTTGTTCATTGTCCGCGCCGAAGCCTACAAAGAAGCCTACATTAAAAGGATGCTGGAATTTTTCAAGATAGACGGTATCCTTTATCACGAAGCCAAATGCTGTCCGAACAATTCAAATACGCGCTACGGAATGCCCCAGCGGCTGGAATCAGAAACCGGGATTCCCAGTTTAATGATTTATGGCGATCTAAACGACCTGCGGCTTCTTTCCGACGAACAGACCAAAACCAATGTGGAAGCGTTTATGGAGCAGCTGGAAGAAACAGAATCCTAAGTTGAGCGATTACAGCTATGGCATAATTTGAAATGCTCGGTTTAGGAGGAGGATAGAGACATGTCAGATTGGTTGAATTTGGGTCAAAATTTGAAGGTAAATGCCAAAAAATATCGGGATACAGTGGCGTTAAAAGACCGGGCGCGCGCATTTACATATCCGCAAGTCAATAATCGGGTCAATCGATTGGCACACAGCCTGTGGGATCTTGGACTGCAAAAAGGAGACAAGGTTGCGGTCCTGCTGGAAAACTGCGTCGAAATCGTTGAGATGTTTTTAGCCGCCGCCAAAACAGGTATCGTGATCATTCCCATAAACTTCCGTCTGGCCGGGCCCGAAATCGAGTACATTGTGAATAACTCAGATGCAGTCGCATTTGTCGTGCATGATCAGTTTGCCGGGACGGTGGACCCGATCAAGCCGCAACTGATCCATATCTCCTCCGATAGGTATGTTGTCGTCGGCACACCGCAGGAAGGGTACCGGCCCTATGAGGATTTAATTGACGCCGGTTCCGAGGAAGAGGTTGAGGCGAAAGTCCGTCCGGAAGATCCATGGATTTTGATCTATACTTCGGGGACCACCGGGAAGCCCAAAGGGGTGGTTCGTTCACATCAATCACACATTGCATTTTTTCTGCTGAATGCGATCGATTATGGTTTCGACTATAAGGATATCTGTTTAAACGTAATGCCGCTTTGCCACATCAATTCGACCTTTTTTACATTCACCTTTTTATATCTGGGTGGATCGGCCTATATTCATCCGGCGATTTCTTTTAAGGCCGAGGAAATCCTGGAGATCATCGAAAGGGAGAGAATAACATTTATATCTTTGATTCCAACACACTACAACCTGATTCTGAATGTATCTGAGGAAGCCAAAAAGCGGGATGTAACCTCCATCCGCAAACTGCTCTGCTCTTCGGCCCCGGTAAGACGAAGTATGAAAACAGCTATCATGGACTTTTTCCCGGGGGTAGATCTCTATGAGGCTTACGGGTCCACCGAGGCGGGGTGCGTTACGGTTCTGAGGCCGGAGGATCAGCTGAATAAGCTGGGATCTATCGGTATCGAGCAGACGGGCACCGATTTTATCAAAATTCTCGATCCCGAAGGCCGGGAAGTAGGCGTCGATGAGGTTGGAGAAATCTACTCCAAAGGCCCGATGCTGTTTGATGAATATTATAAACTGCCTGAAAAGACCGCCGATGCATTTAAGGGAGAATGGTTTTCGGCCGGTGATATGGGCAAACGGGATCAGGACGGATATTTTTCCATTGTTGACCGAAAGGACAATATGATCATCACCGGCGGTGAAAATGTTTATCCCAGTGAAGTCGAAGAAGCCATTGGCAGCCATGAATGTGTATTCGACTGTGCCGTAATTGGTCTGCCGGATGACAAGTGGGGTGAAAAAGTGGTGGCCGTGGTGATCAAGAAGCCGGATCTTGATGAAAATGATATCAATCAGGAAACCATCTACGAATGCTGCAAGGACAAAATTGCCGGTTACAAGCGGCCCAAGGAGGTGATTTTTATCGAAGAGGATAAAATGCCCCGCACGGCCACCGGAAAAATCCTTCATCGGAAATTAAGAGAAAAATATTGAACGTTTCAAAACTTCAGCTATGGGTCATTATGATGTTGGCATAAAATAATACTTTGTGGTAAGTGAATTCGAATTTTGTTTTTCCGGATTTTACCGAAACTAGGAGGTTGATTAATGTTGTCAAAAGCGTTTATTCCGTATGGGGGCTACTATAGTTCTCCATTTGTTCGCTGGCAAGGGACTTTGGCCAACGCAAACGCCATTACACTAGGAGCCGAAACTTCTCAGAGATGGCTTAACGAAAAAGAATGGGACCCCAAGATGTTTGATTATCTCATTTTGGGAATTACCATTGGCCAGCCAAAATTCTTTTATGGAGGTCCCTGGGCGGCGGGTTTGATCGGCGCCGAAGGAATTCCCGGTGTTCTCACCAGTCAGGCTTGCTCCACTTCCACCACGTGCATCTTTCAAGCAGCGGTAGGGGTTGAGACCGGAATGTATCAAAATGCCTACACGCTTATGGTGGACCGATGCTCCAATGGCCCGCATACCGTCTGGCCGAATCCGGCGGGGCCGGGCGGCGAGGTGATTTCGGAAAACTGGGTCATGGACCATTTCAATAGGGATCCTTGGGGCGGCACCGCCATGATCAAAACGGCCGAGAATGTGGCTTCAGAAGCACGCATTACCCGCGAAGCATGCGACGCTGTGGCCCTGCGCCGATACGAACAATATTTGGATGCACTGGCCGATGATCGGGCCTTTCAGAAACGGTATATGTTTCCGATCGAAGTCAAACTGTCCCGCAAAAAAACACTCACGATCGAAGCCGATGACGGCGTCATGCAAACCACCGACGAAGGCCTGGCCCGGCTTAAGCCTGTTCTGCCGGACGGTGTGCACACTTTTGGTGCTCAAACACATCCCGCAGATGGAAACTGCGCTCTTGTGGTCACAACCAAAGAGAAAGCCAAAGAGTTGAGCGCCGAGCCGGGGGTTGCGGTGCAGCTTATCTCTTATGGATATGCACGTGTCGAAAAAGCCCACATGGCCAAAGCGGTGGTACCGGCTGCGCAGATGGCTTTGGAAAAAGCCGGCATCGGCGTCAGTGATGTAAAGACTATAAAAACGCATAATCCTTTCGCAGCCAACGATCTGTATATGTCCCAGCAGATGAATATCGATGTCAAAGGTTTTAACAATTACGGTTGTTCCCTGATCTACGGTCATCCGCAGGCACCCACTGCCGGGCGGCTGATCATTGAAGGAATCGAGGAAACGGTCATACAAGGCGGGGGGTACCTGTTGTTTTCAGGCTGTGCTGCCGGAGATACGGCCGCCGCCCTCGTTTTAAAGGTCGGCTGAAGCCGACCAATGGTTGGTTTAAACCTTTAAACGTAAAGGAGGCACGCTCATGAAGAAAAGCAGGTTAACAGTTTTTACGGTTCTCTTTGCGGCAGTCTTGTTTATGCTGCCATACGGAGCCGCATGGGGAGCGGAACCGATTGTTATCGGGAGTCCGCTGTCCACGGCGTATGTTTACGGCTGGGATGCCGAAAGGGGCATCAAGCTGGCCATTGAAGAGATCAATGCAGCCGGCGGCGTCAATGTGGGCGGAACCAAACGTCCCTTAAAGGTCGAGGTGATCGATACCAGGGATCTTGAGCCGGGAGTTCCCGTGAGCGAAGCCCTTTTGGCTGTCGAAAAATTGATCCTTGAGAAAAAGGCCGATTTTATTGTCGGCGGACCGATACGGTCGGAAGCAGGTCTCGCAGCCATGGATCTGCTGTCCAAACATAAAAAGATATCCATCCTCTCAACCGGTGTCTTGACACCCAAATATCATGCCCGCGTTGCAGAGAATTACGACAAGTATAAATATCTGTTTCGCATCACGGGTGAGGCCAAGTGGATCGCAGTTGGAGAGCAAATCCCGGCCTTGATAGAAATCGGGCAAAAGTTCAATCTCAATCGGGTGTTTATCATGATCCAGGACGTGGCTCACGCGCGTGCCTTTGGCGGTATATTCGCAAAGGTGATGGCCAAAAAGGGCTGGACGGTCATTGGAAAACCGGAGATCTATCCCACGGGCGCCACCGATTTTTCCATGGGCCTCTTGAAAGCACGGCGAGAAAAGGCACAGGTTATTATCATCTGCATGGACATGCCCGAAAGTTCCATTCTCCTCAAACAATGGTATGACTTGAAGGTCCCGGCGCTTCCGTTCGGTTCCATCATCGCGGCGGCCGAACAGCCGGGCTTCTGGAAGGCAACCGAAGGCAAGGGTGAATATACGCTTGCAAATGTGGTCAATGCCGGAAATGCCCCCTCCAATGCAACGCCCTGGACCATGAAGTTTGTTAAAGCCTATGAAAAACGATGGGGCCTGGAACCCGAAGGATACGGCACTTCCACCAGCTACATGGCCGTGCATGTATTGAAAGATGCCATCGAAAAGGCCGGATCGCTGGATCCGGATGCAGTGGCAGCCGCCCTTGAAAAGACGGATGTGATGGGAGTTTATGGCCGTATCAGGTTTGATCCAAAGAGCCATCAGGTCATCCCCAGTCTCGACCCGAAAGAAGGGGCCGTGGGCACCATTTTTCAGTGGCAGGCAGGCAAACGCGTGGTGGTGTTCCCGAAAAGCATTGCCATGGGTGACATCAAGTTGCCGACCTGGATGAAATAGTTAAAAGATTCGATGCGGGCCGATACGGCCCGCATCGTTATTTTGGCATCGATCCTCTGCGATTCGTAAATCGATATGGAAATCCTCATCTACGGGACCTTTAACAGCATTGAATTGATGCTACTTGCACTGGGATTTGCACTGGTCTATGGCACCAGCCGCCTGCCCAATTTCGCCCATGGTTCGCTGTATGTCATTAGCGGCTTTGTAACCTGGATTATCCTAAACCGTCTGGGATTACCCTATCTTCTATCGATTGTTTTGGCCATGATCGTCACAGGGATCTTGGGCGGCTTGATCTATCAGTTTATCCTCATCCGGGTGCGCGGCATGGCCATCTCCGAGATTATCGCCTCCTATGCCATCGGGCTCGCCATTCTGGAAGGGTTGCGCTGGGGTGGATTCAAAGGAATGACCTATACCCTGCCGGCCTTTGTGGAGGGGACTTTTTTTATTGGCGGAATTCCCATCGATTACCACCGGCTGACGGTCATCGGTATCGGAGCGGCGCTGGTCGTCTTTTTATGGGTCTTTACCCACTATACGCGGATCGGATTGGCGTTGCGGGGGATGGCCCAGGATGAACGGGCCGCTATGATGCTGGGGATCGACTCCGATTGGATGGCGGTGGTGGCCATGACCTTCGGTTCCATGCTGGCCGCTCTGGCGGCCATATTGCTTCTTCCCCTGGGAAATATCGTCGTCGAAAAAGGCTACAGTGTCCTTGTTCTGGCCATTGCGGTGTGCATTGTCGGCGGTCTGGGAAGCTGGGTGGGGGCCGTGCTGGCAGCCTTTCTGATCGGATTTGCGCAGATCATCTCGGTGGTCTATTGGGGCTCTCATTTTCAGATGGTGGTGGCCCTTTTGGCCATCATCCTCACGCTGATTCTCAGGCCATCGGGTCTCTTCGGTCGTCAAAAGGAATTGGAGGAAAGGGTATAAATTGAATACGGAGCAACGTCGCAGAGAAAGACTCGATCGGGGAATAAAAGTCCGTTCCGACAGTCTTTATGCCCTGATGTCATGGCGCGAGCTTTCCTATCTAACAATTCCCCGGGCGGTGTTGATTATCGGGACCCTGATTTTACCATTTGTTGTGCCAAGTGCCTACTGGCAGCGGGTGATCTCCATCGTCTGTATTTACGCGCTGCTCGCCTTGAGTTTCGATTTTTTGGCCCACTACGTGGGGTTGGTCTCCCTGGGGGGCGCCTTCTTTATCGGCGTTGGTGGTTACATTGCCGCAATTCTGAATAAAACGTTTGGCCTTCCACTCATCCTCACAATCCCGATTGCCACCCTAGGCGGGGCCGCCATCTGCACTCTGATTTTGCTCCCCTGTCTGCCGTTGCGGGGCGTTTATTTTGCAATTGTAACGCTTATGTACCCCCTTTTGTTTGCCCGCGTCATCGAAGCCCTGGATATCTTCGGCGGAACCGACGGGATCATGGGAATCGAAAGCTTTACCAGCCAATGGGTTGAGCAATATATCATTATTCTCATTCTCCTGGGATTCCTGTTCGGGATGCGGCGTTTGGTAACCACCGATCTCGGCCTTGTTTTTCGGGCGGTTAAGGACAACGACCAGGCCGTGCGGGCTTCCGGGATGAACATCACGCATTACAAGGCCGTTGCGGTCTTCCTTTCTTCTGCCATGGGATGCATGGGCGGGGCGTATTTGGCCCATATTTATATGTGGGCCGGCATCTCGATGTTTGCCCTCGATTTTTCAATCCTGCCGATTGCCGCTACCGTTATCGGCGGACCCGGTACCCTTGTCGGCCCGGTGCTGGGGGCATTTTTCCTGGTGCCCATCTCCGAGCTGCTGCGGGCCTTCGGTACCTTGCGCATCGTGTTTTATGCATTGATCCTAATCGCCTTCATCGTATTTCGCAGCGAAGGGGTTATGGTTTATGGTCAACGCAAATACCATCAGTTTCAAAAGTGGGTCAAAGTATGAACGCCGAACCGATTTTGCGTGTCCAATCCATTGCCAAGACCTATGGCGGGATTAAGGCTTTAAACAATGTCTCCTTCGAGGTGCATGCGGGTGAGATTTTGGGGATTATCGGTCCCAATGGGTCGGGAAAAACGACCCTGGTGAATTGTATCACCGGTTTCGTCAAACTCACGTCGGGCAAGGTTTTTTTCAAAGGCAAGAATCTCAGCCGCAAGCCGGCGCACAAGATAGCGGATATGGGAGTGACGCGTACCTTTCAAATTATGCGACCGTATTACAGCCTGGCGGCTTATAAAAATTTGGTGATACCGCTTTTTTCGCCGCGGGCCAAACGGACCGGCGGATGGCGCGGCGGCGGTAAACTGGGGGATCGCAACACGGTGGGAATCGACATTCTTGAAGAAATGGGCTTTGAACGCGAATCGTTTGTACCGTATAAGGTGGCTTCCACCCTTCCGACCGGCTACCTCAAACGTTTGGAGCTTGGCCGCTGCCTGGCATTAAAGCCTGAGATCATTCTGTGTGATGAAGTTTTTTCCGGGTTGAGCATGAGCGAAATCGCCAGCATGGTACCGCTGATTGAGCGGATGCAGATGGATGGGATTACGCTGATCATGATCGAGCACCGGCTGCGGGAACTGTTTCAGGTAGCCAACCGGGTAATGGTGTTGAATTTTGGTGAGAAATTAACTGAGGGAATTCCAGAAGACGTAATGGCGGATGAGCGGGTCAAGGAGGCTTACTTCGGTTCCGAGGAGGTTGAGGAGAGCAGCGATTATGCTTGAAGCTACCGGTCTGATGATTTTTTATGAGAATATGCTGGCCTTGAATAATGTCAGCATTAAATGTGAGGAAAATCAGATTGTGGGGGTTTTCGGGGCCAACAGCGCCGGTAAATCGACACTCATGTATACCCTTTCCGGCATCATAGAGGATATCCGCAAAAAGGAAGCCATGGCCGGCGGTGAGCAAATCAGCGTTCTGGGGGAGATCCATTTCCGGGGAACATCGATCATGGGCGTTAAGCCCAGTTGGCGGGCTAAGATGGGGATAATTCTGTGTCCGGAGCGGCGACGCATTTTCAAAGAAAGCAGCGTTCTGGAGAACTTGCGCATCGGCGGGTATCTGGCAACCAAAGCCCAGGCCAAAAAGACCCTGGGATATGTCTTCAGTATATTTCCGGCCCTTGAGCGTCTTCAAAAGAGGACCGGGGGATTTTTGAGCGGTGGTGAACAGCAGATGCTGGCCATCGGGCGGGCCCTGATGGCCCAACCGAAATTGCTCCTTTTGGATGAGCCCTTGCTTGGGCTGAGCCCCCGCGTACAGGCCGAACTGGTGCGGGCAACCCGGGAGATTCGGGAAACCAAAGGACTTTCGATCATCGTGACCGAACAGTATGCACGCCCGGTGCTTCCCATCGTGGATTACGGCTTCATTTTGGAAAACGGCGCTGCCGTGATGGAGGGCACACGCCGCGAACTCATCGACAATCCTGATGTGCGTTCGGCCTACTTTGGCATTTAACCATCTCTTGCTCACTCCCCGCAGGCTTTGTGAGAGATTACAAAACAGCTGAGCTTCGTGAAAACTGAGAAGATGAAATTGGAAGACGAACTGACATTTACCCGCTTTGACCACATGAGCGAGCGGTTTGCAGACCGAACCGCAGTCGTTTACCTGGGCCAGGCCTTCTCTTTTGCCTGTATTAAAGAGTTGGGAGAAAGGTTTGCCGGCGCATTGCAGGATCTTGGGGTTCAGAAGGGAGATCGGGTTCTGGTCTACATTTCCAATTGTATTCAATGGGTGGTTGCATTTATAGGCATCCAGAAAATCGGGGCCGTTATCGTACCGATTTCACCCATCTATACTTCCTTTGAACTTGAATATATGATTAATGATTCGGGTGCCGAGACCGTCATCTGCCTTGATACCAATTTCTGTTACGCCAAGGAGGTATTTTCAAAGACCCATCTCAAACGTGTCATCGTGACCAACCTGGTCGATCTTCTCCCTTTCTGGAAAAGGGGTCTCGGATTTCTATTTGATAAAGTTCCCAACGGTACGGTGGAGCGGGACGAGCGCGTCTTTTCGTTTAAGACACTGTTAAAGCATCCCCCTTTGAAATCGCCGGTCGACATCGACCCGAAAACCGACTTGGCCTATATTCTCTATACCGGGGGTACCACCGGGTTCCCCAAAGGTGTTCCGGGTAATCACGTGGGGATGACATCTTATGTCAATAACGTTACCGAGGATGTGGCCGGAGAATTTCTTAAAGAGGGCCGGGATATGTATATTGCGGTCAATCCGCTTTTTCATATCATGGCTCTCGGACTGTTTATGTCTCTTGGGCTCAACAAGGGAAACACAACCATTTTGATGCCCGTTCCCCAGATAGATGCCATCCTGGAGACGATCCAGCGCTATAAGGTGCGATGGTTTCTGGGCGTTCCCATGCTTTATCGGATGGTTCTGGAAAATGACCGCTTGGAACGCTACGACCTGAGCTCCTTGAAGTATTGTTACTGCGGTGGTGATGTTCTACCCCTTGAGGTTTTTAACCGCTGGAAGGAACGCTTTGGTATTTCCATCTTCCAGGTTTATGGATCGACCGAGGCCGGCCATGTGACTTACAGCCTGATTGGAAAAGATCCCAAGCCCTCTACTTTGGGCCATCCGTTGAAAAGCCGCGAATGCCTAGTCGTCGATCCGGCAACCCTGGAACCGGTGGGAGCGGGAGAAATCGGCGAACTTTTGGTCACCTCGCCTTACACCCTAAAGACGTATTGGAATAAACCGGAGGAGACCGAACGTTCCTATGTCGAGTTGAATGGAAAGATCTATTACCGGATGGGTGATTTTATTCGTCAGGACGAAAACGGAGAACTGTTCTATGTTGATCGTTCGGCCGACATTATTAAACACAAGGGTTACCGGGTTTCGGCTTCGGAGATAGAAGCCGTGCTGCAGGACCATCCAACCATCATCGGGGCCTGTGTGGTGGGCGTCCCTGATCCTAAACTAGGCGAACGTGTCAAGGCGATCGTGGTACTAAAGGAGGATGCCCGGGGTGTCGGCGGTGCGGAGCTTCTAAAATTTTGCCGGGAAAGACTGGCACCCTATAAGGTTCCCTCCTATATTGAGTTTAGAGACATGCTTCCCAAATCGAAAGTCGGTAAACTTTTGCGGCGTGAGATCCGCGATGAGGAACGCCGACGCCTTTCTAAAAAAAGCTAAGTCTATGAAGACGTTGCTCTTTTCTTCTAAATAACCAAATCATCCTTTTGATTCTCGGCAGAAGATCTACCGAAAAAATCATCGTTACCCTTAAGATCTCGATATGCATGCCTACGGATGAATATCGTAACTCATTGTAAACACGACAGAGTTAATATTTAAGGCAGAACTGAACCGCTCCGCGGAATTGAAGAGTTCGATTGACTTTATATTTTCTTTAA
>CAZHAH010000003.1:0-87917 GCA_964530095.1 uncultured Desulfobacteraceae bacterium
CAAAACAGCCGCCAGAGCATATGCCCGTTTATAGTCTTGTTTGAGGGTCATTTTATATGCATGATCCTTTCAAAGTTTGATCCGTTAACAGTCATTAGGATAAAAAATCACTAGGTAGAAAAGGGGCTATCTAACACAACGAAAAAGAGCTTTCAAGTCATTTTTAGAATTCTTTTTTGTGGCATCAGGCTAAAGATTCCAAAGACTTAGGCTATTGAAGTTAAAATTATATAAAAATGGATTGCAAGTTGATTCAAGACGTATTATTACGTCCCCAATTTTTAAATACAGACAATATTCTTGGTTTGGGAGAATATGATAACAATACGTCCCGGGGACGTCGATATTACATAAGGGGGATAAACATGAAAAGGATGCGAACGATATTAGTGTTTATTTGCATTTTTGGATTTAGCAGTTCAGCGGCGGTTTTGGCCGATCAGGATGAAGACGATACATTATGCCTTCCGACCGGAACGATCACCATTGAAGCGCCGGGTTCGGTTGAAATGAAAAGAACGCCCGTGGACTTTCCGCATTCAACGCACTTCAATTATAACTGCAAAACCTGCCATCATATTTGGGAGGGTGAGCCCGAATTGCTTAGCTGCACCACATCCGATTGCCATGATTTGGAGCAACTACCCAAGAAAGGGACGTCCCAGGATGTACAAGAGGATCTGGAAATCTTGTATTATAAAAAAGCCTATCACTCCCTATGTATCGGATGCCATAAAGAGATTAAACTTAAAAATAAACAAATGGCTTTATCCGTAATGACGGTGCAAGACCAATTGATGAAAGCCGGCCCCACCGGCTGTGTAAAATGCCACCCCAAGGAATAATATTTATTTCACAAGGGGATCCGCACAACGATGGAAACCGAAAAAAAATTCAAGTTGCTGCCCAACGAGGGCAATCACAACTGTTTTGCATGCAGCTCCCAAAATCCTTACGGTCTCCAGATGCAATTCCATGCCGTGCCGGACGCCGTATTTTCGCGTCTGAAAGTCCCTGATCATTTGGGCGGGTGGAATAACGTGGTTCACGGGGGCGTTATTTCGGCTATGCTGGATGAGGTCATGAGCTGGGCGGCCATGTATTTATTAAAACAATTCGTTTTAACCAAATCGATGCAGATCGATTTTATCAAACCGGTGACCCTCGGAGAAGAAATTAAAGCCGAAGGCCGGGTGCTGGAAGTCCAGAAAAAACGTGATGTTCTGATGCAGGGACTGCTTTATTCCGGCCAGGGGAAAGTCTGCGCCAAATCAGAGGGGACTTTTGTGCGCTTTTCGCCCAAGGTCGCCCTGCGGCTTGGAATAGCCGATGAATCTCTGCTAAAGGGCCTAGAACCGATCATTACCTGACAGGGTATTACGGCGTGAATGGATCGGTGGTTTAGGTAAAGGCAATAAACACCTTGTCTTTGCCTTCATTTTTGGCCTGATACATGGCTTTATCGGTTCTATCGATAAAGGATGTTGCTTGTTCACTGGGCACGTATTGGGAGACGCCGACACTGATCGTTAGGTGCGATTTTTTCTCCGCAACGGGAAAGAATTCAGCCGCCTTAAAGTGGGTTCGAATCCTTTCAGCTACAACAAATGCCTCTTTAGCCTGTGTTTCCGGCAAAATCACGGTAAACTCCTCACCCCCATAGCGGAAGGCTGAGTCGGTAGCCCGCATACATTTGTGAATTACCTGTCCCAGCTTAACTAGAACGTGATCCCCTTCAAGGTGTCCATGAGTGTCGTTGTACTTTTTGAAGCTATCGACATCCAACAATAGTAAAGAGAGTGGACGGTCATAACGATTGGCGCGCTTGATTTCCTGGCTGAGTTGAGTATGAAAGTGTCTTAGATTGTGCAAAGTGGTGAGCGGGTCTGTAATGCTCAGGTCGCGATACTTCTTTTCACTTTTCTTCAATTTCTCTTCGGCCTGCCGACGTTCAAAGATTTCCTTTTTTAGCTGTCTGTTGGCTTGGACCAGTTCGTCCGTACGTTCATCGATCATAGTCTCCAGGCTGCTTTTGGCTTTTTCAAGGGCCAGCTCGATGCGCTTGCGTTCCGACACCTCGCGTTGCAAATCAAGCATTTTCTTTTCCAGTTTATCAATCAGACGCTCATTGTACAGTTTGAACAGATCTTTTTCAGTTTCGAGATCTTTGGTCAGGGATGGCGCCTTAGGTCCATGATCATCGCGCATCAGCGCTTCCACCGTTTCTCTGATCAATTCCCGCTTAGCGGGTTTGCAAAGGAATCTATCCGCGCCGAATTTTAAGGCCAGCTCTTCATCCTTTTGATCGGTATACGTGGCGGTATGGACGACAAAGGGGATCGTATTCAGATCGGGGTCGGATTTGCACTCCTGGCAAAGCCTGAATCCATCCATTACGGGCATCAGGATGTCAGAGAAAATAAGGTCAAACGTCACTGTTTTTAAGGCTTCAAGCGCTTCGACGCCGTTGGTAGCGACATGGGTTTGATGCCCCAAATTGCTCAAGATCTTAGCCACTCTTTCGCGGCTGACAAATTCATCATCGACGACTAAAATTTTCATTATCCCTTAATTAACCAAAATCAAAATAAATTCAAGTAAAATTCTCCTGAATTGGCTTATCGAATCCGGAGCGGTGGCGGTTTGAATTGTTAAATCATATGTGTTAGGCATGGGTGCGAACGTGACTAAAGTAAATTAATGAAAGCATTTTCACGATTCGAGTCTATAACAAATGAAAACGTTTTTTGAAGTTACCGATTTAGACAAAGTTTATGGCCATATTCCGGATTTTCCTCAGGTGGAGACGGAAGCGATACCCCTGTGGGAATCTTCTGGAAGGATTTTAGCCCAAGACATCGTTTCAGATGTCGATTTGCCGGACTTTGCTCGTGCGACCATGGATGGATATGCGGTATGTGCGTCGTCTACTTTTGGCGCATCGGAGGGGAATCCGGCTTACCTGGACGTCAAAGGCGCCGTTAAGATGGGGCAGGCGCCGACATTCAGCGTGGGGCCGGGCGAAGCGGCCCATATTGCTACTGGCGGAATGCTTCCTGAAGGTTCCAATAGTGTGGTGATGATCGAACACACCGCCGCAATCGATAACAGGACCATCGAGGTTTATAAAAGCGTGGCGCCGGGGCAACATTGCATTGAAATCGGCCAGGATTTTAAAAAAGACGCCACAATCCTTTTAAAAGGACAGGGATTGAGACCTCAGGAAACCGGGCTGCTGGCCGCTTTCGGATATTCAAAAATTAGCGTGTTCAAAAAGCCCGTGGTGGGGATTGTCTCCACGGGCGATGAAGTGGTTTCAATTGAAGAAACGCCCCCCTCAGGCAAAATCCGGGATATCAATACTTACACGCTGGCCAGTCAGGTCTCTGCCTCGGGCGGCATTCCGGTCAGTTACGGAATCGTCGGCGATGATTATGATTCCCTGCTGTCAAAATGCAGTTTGGCAGTTTCAAATTCGGATATAGTGCTGGTTTCAGGAGGAAGCTCGGTTGGCATGCGCGATTTAACGGTTGAGGTTCTGGATGCTTTGATCGATGCCAGGATTCTTTTTCATGGAATTCCCATCAGCCCGGGAAAGCCTACGATTCTGGCCAAAGTCCAAAACAAGGCTTTTTGGGGTATTCCGGGGCATGTTGTTTCGGCGATGGTCGTATTTGCAAGGATTGTTAAACCATTTGTGATTCATATGGGGGGCCGGCAAATCCAGATGTCGGAACCGAGAGTATTCGCGCGGCTCACTCGGAACTTACCTTCGGCCCAGGGTCGCGTCGACTATGTCCGTGTAAAGCTGGCCCAACGCGATAAAGAATGGTGGGCTGAGCCGGTATTGGGGAAATCGGCCCTTATCAATACCATGGTCAAGGCCGATGGGCTGATTGAAATCGGTATCAATAGCGAGGGACTCGATCAGGGGGCAGAAGTGGAAGTTATCCCAATTTAATACAGGGGCAAAATGGAGAAATAAATGAGTTCGAAACGCAACATTTATCTGAATATGAAAACGCTGGCGGAGGCACGCGAAATCCTTTTTAAAGCGTTTCGGCAGACAAAGCCGCTCGCCGGCGAAACGGTTCCGGTTCCGGAAGCCGTTGGGCGGGTACTGGCGGAACCGGTTATGGCGAAAGTATCATCACCCAATTTTCATTCCGCCGCCATGGATGGAATCGCCGTGAATGCCGAAGACACCTACGGGGCGAGTGAACAAAACCCCGTGGTGCTGGTTGGGGACCAGAATGCATTTTTTGTAAATACCGGCCATGTGATGCCTGAAAATACCGATGCGGTCATCATGATCGAACAGGTGCAACCGTTGGAAAACGATCGTCTGAAAATCGAGGCCCCGGCCTTCCCCTGGCAGCATGTTCGTAAAATGGGAGAAGATATTGTCGCCACAGAGCTTCTTTTTCCTCGGAATCATGTTTTATCGCCGTATTGTGTGGGGGCATTGCTTTCGGGCGGCATTTTTGAAGTTGACGTCAGAACCAAACCCAAAGTTTCGATCATCCCCACCGGATCTGAGCTGGTTTCGTGGCAGAATTTGAATCCGAATGATCTGCAGGCGGGCCAGGTGATTGAGACCAATTCATACGTACTTGGGAAACTAACCGAAGCTTGCGGGGGGACCTATGAAAGACACGCGATCGTTGCCGATGACCGCGCCAGGCTAAAGGCGACCGTGGACACGGCCGTCAAGGGCGGTTTTGACATCGTTCTGATGGGGGGTGGGTCCTCGGCCGGTTCGGAGGATTATTCCAAGCACGTCATCACCGAGTTGGGAGAGGTACTGATACATGGCGTAACCATTATGCCGGGAAAGCCGATCATTATTGGCAAGATAAACAACCGGCCGGTATTTGGGATTCCCGGTTACCCGGTTTCGGCCATCATTGCTTTTGAGAAATTTGTGCGGCCCTTGATTTGTAGCCTGCTGGGGCAGCCAGAGCCGAATCCGACCACCATTCGAGTTGAGCCCACAAGGAAAATGGCCTCAAAGCTGGGGGTAGAAGAGTTTTTGCGGGTAAAGCTGGGGAGGGTGGGCGAACGGGTGGTGGCGACCCCTTTGCCGCGAGGTGCCGGATGCATCACGTCCATCACCGAAGCCGACGGAATCATCCGGGTCCCCAACGCGGTGGAGGGGATACGCGAACATGAACCGGTAACTGCCGAACTTTTACGCCCTTTACACGCCATCGATAAAAACATCGTGATTGTGGGAAGCCATGACAATACCCTCGATGTTTTGGCGGATCAGATTCGCGCCAAATACAGTCATATTACGCTTTCATCGAGCCATGTGGGGAGCATGGGCGGGCTGATGGCCATTAAAAAAGGGGTTTGTCATGTGGCGGGGGCACACCTTCTCGATGCCAAAGACGGATCGTATAATATTTCCTACATTAACCGATACCTCCCCGACACAGAGATCAGGCTGGTCAATCTGGTATTGCGTGAACAGGGGCTTTTGGTCCCTTTCGGAAACCCCCGCCAAATTGAAGGGATAGAAGATCTAAGCCGAGCTGACATTACATTTATCAACCGGCAGGGCGGGTCGGGCACGCGGATTCTCCTGGATTACCGGCTCAAGGAATCGGAACTCGATCCCGAAGCAATTAACGGATACGGAAATGAAGAGTTTACTCATATGTCGGTGGCGGTGGCCGTGTTGAACGGGGCCGCCGATGTCGGATTGGGGATACATGCCGCCGCCAAGGCATTGGATCTCGACTTTATACCTGTGGTGACGGAACAATACGATCTTATTATTCCGGCAATCCATTTTGAATCCGACAATATCCAGATTCTGCTCGGAACCATCCGCAGTGCCGAGTTTAAGAAGCGGGTTGAGGCGTTGGGCGGCTACTCCACCATAAAGACCGGGGAGATTATGCTCTAACCTGAGTTGAATGAAAAAGACATATAAACTGATCAACCACACGGCCGATTTCGGTATTCATGTTTGGGGTACCGATCCCAAAGAGCTGTTTCAGAATGCCGCCCGGGCAATGTTCGAACAGATTACGGAAATAGAAGCGCTGGAAGAAATCGAAGCCGTCGCAATCCATTTGACCGGTGAAGATTGGCCGGATCTGATGGTGAACTGGCTAAGAGAGCTGTTATATTATTGGCACGTGAAGGGGCTGCTTTTGAGGGATGCGCAAATTCAGCTGATTTCCGACAAGGAACTGCTGGCACAGGCAAACTTTGATTCCTACACGCCGGACAGGCACGTCATCAAACGTGAAATCAAGGCCGCAACCTATCACCAAATTCTCGTACGAAGCGGGTCGGATGGCTGGGAAGCGAGGATTATTTTTGATGTCTAGGAAACTGGCATGGAGCTAAAAAGGCTTGCGCCATACAAATGGGAGCTGCCTCAAACGGGGGCCATGCGGGTTCCCGGGATCATATATGCCGAGCGCGCGATGCTGACGGCATCGCAGCAGAATGAACCTCTCAAACAGGTGGCCAACGTGGCGACTTTACCGGGGATCGTGAAAGCCTCCCTGGCGATGCCGGATATGCACTGGGGCTATGGTTTTCCCATTGGTGGCGTGGCGGCCTTTGATTGGGAATCGGGTGTTATTTCTCCGGGAGGTGTGGGATATGATATCAATTGCGGTGTCCGTTTGGCGGCAACGGCTCTGACTGAAAGAGAAGTCCGTGCCAAGCTGCGAGCACTTGTCGAGACACTCTATCGCGAGGTTCCTTCCGGGATTGGATCGACCGGTTCGATCAAGCTCTCTATTGCAGAAGAGAAAAAGGTGTGTCGCCAAGGGAGTCAATGGGCTCTACGGCAGGGATTGGGCCAAGATCTGGATATCGAACATACCGAAGATCGCGGATGCATGACCAATGCCGATCCGGATACAATCAGCCAGCGCGCTTTGGAGCGCGGGAAAAGGCAACTCGGCACTTTAGGCTCCGGAAATCATTTTGTGGAGGTGGGTGCTGTCGAAAAGATTTATGATGACAAATGCGCCCGTGTTTTTGGACTTTCAGAAGGGCAGATTACGGTTATGCTGCATTCGGGTTCCAGAGGACTCGGACACCAAGTTTGCGACGATTTTCTGGCACGCATGAACAAACATGCCCGTAAGCTCGGGTTCGAACTGGCGGACCGACAGCTCGCCTGTGCTTACCTCCAGTCCGGACTGGGCGAGCAGTATTTTAATGCCATGGCCTGTGCGGCCAACTATGCCTGGGCCAATCGCCAGATACTGCTGCACAGGGTGAGGGAAGTCTTTCAGAGCGTTTTCGACATCGGACCGCGTGACCTTGGTATGCGACTTGTGTATGACGTCTGCCACAATATCGCTAAAAAAGAAAAACACATTATTCACGGGCACAAACGCCAGGTCTGCGTTCATCGCAAAGGGGCCACCCGCTCCTTCCCACCGGGACATGAAGCGCTTTGTGATACCTATCACCATACCGGACAGCCGATCCTGATACCGGGTGATATGGGGACCGCATCATATGTGCTGGTGGGGACCCATAAAGCGTTGGAAGAATCGTTTGGATCAACCTGTCACGGTGCGGGCCGAGTTTTGAGTCGTAAAGCGGCTAAAAAGGCCAGCAAGGGGCGTGCCATCCACCGGGAACTGGAAGACCAGGGAATCCTGGTGAAATGGACCGGACGAGCCACACTGGCCGAGGAGATGCCGGAGGCCTACAAGGACATATCCCAGGTGGTCAACGTGGTGCATGGCGCGGGGATCTCGAAAAAGGTGGCCCAATTGAAACCGATTGGCGTCATAAAAGGGTAAATTATGGATTGGATCCATGCGTTTATTTTGGGAATCGTTCAGGGATTGACCGAGTTTTTACCCGTAAGCAGTTCGGGTCATCTGGTCTTGTCGCAGAATCTTTTTGGGTTAAAGGAGCCTGAGCTCCTGTTTGATGTGAGCGTTCATGTGGGGACGTTGATGGCTGTTGTGGCGGTTTTTCAACGTGAGATCCGAAATATAATAGTGAGCTTGCTGCGGATTGCGAGTCTAAAAAAGGCATCCGGCAGCTGGCGGGCGGTTTACGACCAGAACGAGGAGATTCGAATCGTCGCACTGATCATTGCCGGAAGTATCCCGACGGCCTTGTTGGGCCTGCTGTTTAAAGATGTGGTTGACACGGTTTTTGGATCGGTGGGTATCGTCGGGTGGATGTTGCTCGTAACCGGTACGGTTTTATGGTTCACCCGAAAGTCAGCTGCATCGGGCAGGCCACTGAACAAGACTGTCATCAGGGATGCCTTGATCATCGGTCTGGTACAAGGCCTGGCCATCGTACCCGGAATATCGAGATCAGGTTCAACTATTGCAGTGGCGCTCTTTTTAGGGGTTGACAGGGAGATTGCGGGGCGCCTTTCTTTTTTATTATCCATCCCAGCAATTCTGGGTGCTTTGGTGCTGAGCTTTGAATCCTCCTTATCCCACACCACCATTCAGACCGAAGTAATTTTGCTGGGCGTCTTGGTTTCGGCCACTGTGGGATATGGGGCTTTAAAAGTGTTATTGCGTTTGGTTAAAAAAGGGCGCATTTATCGCTTTGCGCCGTATTGCTGGTTAATCGGTGCCTTGGTACTAATTTATAACTGGTAGAGAGGAGAAAGAAAGAAATGAATCCGGGGATTTTCAGAGAATACGATATCCGGGGGATTGCCGGGAAGGACATTACCGAAACCGATGTGAAAGCAATTGGGAAGGGAGTCGGAACCTATCTTGCACAGCATGGTTGTGGAAAGATAACGGTCGGCCGCGATTGTCGGGTTTCATCCGATTTATTTGCCCGGAAGGTCATCGAAGGGCTCCGGTCCACCGGATGTCATGTCACCGATATCGGCATTTGTTCTACGCCGGTGCTATACTTTTCGATCCCGCATCTGAAGCAGGAGGGTGGGGTCATGGTAACCGCCAGCCATAATCCGGCCGAGTACAATGGATTTAAACTTTGTATCGATGGCGATTCCATTCATGGAGAGGAAATTCAAAAAATTCGCCGCATTATCGATGAAAAGGCGTTTGTGCAGGGTGAAGGGAGCCTGTCTGTGGCCGAAGTGGCAGCCGACTATCAGGCGGTCATCGAAAAGAATATCAATATTGTGCAGCCTCTAAAGGTTGGCATCGATGCCGGCAACGGCACGGCCGGGGTGGTTGCCGTTCCACTCATTAAACGCTTGGGCTGCAAAGTTTATGATCTCTATTGCGATATGGATGGTACCTTCCCGAACCATGAAGCGGATCCCACGGTTTTGAAAAATATGGAGGATCTGATTCGGCTGGTCAAAGATAAAGGCCTGGATGTGGGAATCGGTTATGACGGCGATGGTGACCGCATCGGTGTTATCGATGAAAAGGGAAACATCATTTTCGGAGACAAACTGTTAATCATTTTCGCCAGGGAAATCCTTTCCAGAAAACCGGGAGCAACGATCATATCGGAAGTCAAATGCTCCAAGACAATGTATGATGACATCGAGAAGCATGGTGGCAGAGCGATCATGTGGAAGACGGGGCACTCGCTGATAAAAGCCAAGATGAAGGTTGAAAAAGCCGAGCTGGCCGGCGAGATGAGCGGACACATGTTTTTTGCCGATCGTTATTACGGGTTTGATGATGCCGTGTACGCCTCCTGCCGACTTCTGGAAATCCTTTCAAACAGCGGCCGAAAGATATCGGAAATTCTGGCCGATGTACCCAAGACCTTTACGACTCCGGAGATTCGGGTGGAATGCCCGGATGAAAAGAAATTCGGAATCGTCCAAAAAGTAACCGCGCATTTTCGTGAAAGCTATAATGTGATCGATATCGACGGCGTCAGAATTCTTTTTGATGATGGGTGGGGATTGGTGCGAGCGTCAAATACTCAACCGGCCCTGGTGCTTCGCTTTGAGGCGATGACCGAGGGGAGGCTGGCGGAAATAAGAAATCTGGCCGAATCGACCCTTGATCGATTCAAAAGCTAATCTCAGGATGTTTTTACCCTTTTAGCGTGACTAGGCTTAATAAAAAAATCTTTGGTGTCCTCTTTTTTGCCATCTTTGCGACGGTGACCGGCGTTGGGATTGTCGTCCCGCTGCTGCCGGTATATGCCCATGATCTGGGTGCCAGCGGAATATATATCGGACTCGTATTCGGGGCCTTCGCACTTTCGAGAACCTTGTTTTTGCCCTATTTCGGAAGGCTTTCCGATAAAAAAGGGCGCAAACCGCTTATCATTACCGGCCTGTTTGCCTATGCCATCATTTCCTTTTTATTTCTCGGTTCCCACTCCGTTGAAACACTGATTGTATTGCGATTTATCCAGGGGATTTCTTCAGCCATGATTTTGCCCGTTGTACAGGCATACATTGGAGATATAACCCCCCCGGGGCGGGAAGGTTTTACCATGGGCATGTTCAATATGTCGCTTTTTTTCGGATTGAGCATAGGTCCCCTAGCGGGAGGGATTATCCAGGATCGTTTCAGTCTCAACACCGCTTTCGTTTGCATGGGGGTGCTGGCCCTGTTCGGATTTTTTCTGAGCTATATTATGCTTCCGCCCACAAATACGGAAAAAACGATTTCTAAAGGAACAGCACCTATCGCCTGGCGGCGGCTTTTAGCCGACAAAGAGCTATCCGGGTTGTTTCTGTTTCGGTTTGCGTATACCAGCGGCATTGGAATCATTTGGGGGTTTGTCCCTGTGTTGGCTGTTTCCGAGTTTTCAATCTCCAGTTCGGCCGTGGGCGTTTTGATGATGCTGGGTATTTTTATCTCCGGTTTGTTTCATACACCGATGGGATACGTGGCCGACCGCGCGAATCGCAAAATGATGATCATTGTCGGTGGATTGCTGACCGCGTATTCGATTTTTTCATATACTACGGCCGACGGCTATGCCGACCTTTTGTATGCGAGCATCTTTTTCGGACTGGGGGGCGGCATATCCATGCCGGCCTTGATGGCCATAGCGGTACAGAAGGGGGGGCAAACCGATTCTATGGGGTCTGTTATGGCATTTTTAACCGTGGCGCACAGTTTGGGCATGATGAGTGGTTCAATACTGGCCGGATTGATGATGGATTTTTTTGCACTGCGAGACGCATTTTGGATGGGCACCATCATCATGATAAGCGGTACCGCGTTTTTCGTTGCCTGCACCTATGCTTCGAGACGGGAAGCCGACAACCTCAGCGGTCAGACGGATTGATTTAAGTGAAATGATGGTTTTTGAAGTTTCAGGTGTTGAAATCTTTCCATTAATCCCATTCGGGGTCGCCTTGGTGGTCTCTTTCTTTACATCAATGGGCGGTGTCTCAGGGGCCTTTTTGCTTCTGCCGTTTCAGGTGAGTGTTCTCGGTTTTACAAGCCCGGCGGTGAGCCCCACAAATCTGGTTTTCAATATTATTGCCATACCCAGCGGCGTTTACCGATTTATCAGGGAAGGGCGGATGGCCTGGCCGCTGGCATGGGTTATCACGGCCGGAACGCTGCCCGGTGTGTTTGTGGGTGCAGTTGTGAGAATAAAGTATCTGCCGGATCCTCAAAACTTTAAATTTTTTGCCGGATGGGTGCTCCTTTATATCGGAATCAGATTGCTGCTCGGTCTAATAAAAAAAGATCCTAAATCCGGCCGGACCGAGAATATAGAAAAAAAATTCCAGAAATCCTCCGGACAGCTAAAGGGATTGGGAAGTTCCGAAGCCGCGCCCGGTTTTAGGGTTGAAAGCGTTCATTTCTCTTTGTTAAAATACACGTATCGTTTTTATGGAGAGACCTTTACATTTCATACTGCGGCGTTGTTCGGGTTGACGCTCCTGGTGGGGGTCGTGGGCGGTATATATGGAATCGGCGGCGGCGCCATCATCGCGCCTTTTTTGGTGGCTTTTTGGAATTTGCCGGTATACACGATTGCCGGTGCCGCTCTTTTCGGGACACTGATTTCCTCCATTGGCGGGGTTTTTTTTTATGTGATTATGGCGCCCTATTTTGCGGATACAGGCTATGCCATCACTCCGGACTGGCTCTTGGGTCTGTTTTTTGGCGCGGGCGGGTTTTTAGGCATTTACCTGGGGGCGAGGTTCCAAAAGTACGTGTCCGCCGTGGCGATCAAAGTCATTTTAGCCCTGGTCATACTCTTTGTGGCCGCTAAATATATCAGCGGATATTTTTAAAATTCTTAATCAAAACAGCCCCATGCCAATAAAAGATATCGCCAGAGAGCTTTTGCTGCTATTATTCGTGGCCATTGTTGCGGCCTTTTTGGCTAACTTCTTTTCGCCGCGGGGAATTGCTTTTTTGGGGCAATGGGATACCTCAAAAGGGGTCATAACCGCAAAAGCCAAAGACGCTGCCGTCCGGCGGGATATCGAAATCAATGATGTTCATTTAGGGAAAAAGATATACGATGACGGCAAAACCGTTTTTGTGGACGCGCGTGAGCCGGACCGTTATATCGCCGGACATATCAAAGGCGCCGTTTTGTTACCCGCCCGCCAAAGAGACGATTTTCTGGAAGAATTTATAGCCCAATATGATCCCTCAACCCCGATCGTCACTTATTGTTCGGGCCGGGAATGTGACGACAGCCATGAACTGGCGCATTTCCTTGGAGAGATGGGCTATACCGATGTGCGGGTCATGGTCGATGGCTATCCGGGCTGGGAAAAAGAGGGATATCCGATTGAAGAATAAATTAACATGGTTGATGCAAAATGCCTGGATAGAACTATTGGTTCGCTGGTTTATGGGCGCCCTCTTCGTGTTTGCAAGCTACCATAAAATTCTCGATCCGGCCCATTTCGCCAAAATTATCTACGGGTATTACTTGTTCCCGGATGTTTCCATCAACCTGATCGCGATCATTTTGCCCCATGTGGAGCTTTTCTGTGGGCTGGCTTTAATTCTGGGCATCTATCCGCGATCTGCTTCCCTGATTATCAATTTTATGCTCTTTGGATTTATCATCGCCATCGGACTCAATTTGATTCGCGGCCAGCAATTTGATTGCGGCTGTTTCTCATTTGATGAGCAGGGCTATGGATCGTCTGCAGAGGGACTCCTCTTGAGAGACATCCTATATTTCGCAATGGGGCTTCAGCTTCTGTTTTTTAAAAAAATGCGTCGCTTATCGCTCCTGCAAACCGGGAGCATTCTAAAGAATGTTGGCGCATAGATCTTAAACAGTTTTAGCAAAACACCTTGACACAAAACGTGTCCTCATCCATATTTAGGCAGCAAGCAGTAACCAGCAACCAGCGAATTGGATAGTACAAAATGACGAATCCACGATCTTACCTGTTTTACATGAGTATCTACCTTGGCATTGTGGCCGTGATATGCGCTTTATTATTTGTGCCATTAAAAGCCGCCTTTATGGCCAATTGGGGATTCAATCTTCTGATTCTGGGTGCCCTGGCAGCCGGGATCTGTATCAATATCCGTCAGGTACTGATCCTGGTGCCCGAGATCAATTGGATCGAAATTTTCCGCACCGGAGAAGTCGGCCTGTCAGTGGCCGAAAGTACGCGTTTGCTGAAGCCGCTGGCCAAACATCTTGCCGGTCTTCATCGCGACCGCTTCAGCCTGTCGGCTTTTTCTCTGCGGACAGTTCTGGACGGCATCCGGGGACGTCTGGATGAATCGCGTGAAATTTCCCGCTATATGATCGGTTTATTAATTTTTCTGGGACTTCTGGGCACATTTTGGGGATTACTCATTACGATCGGCGCCGTGGGCCAGGTCATCGGAGGGTTGGAGGTCGGTGCCCGTGATTTCGCGTTGGTGTTTAAAACACTCAAAGCCGGACTTCAAGAGCCGCTTAGCGGGATGGGTACTGCCTTTAGCTCTTCGCTTTTCGGTCTGGGCGGATCGTTGGTGCTGGGATTTCTCGACATTCAGGCCGGCCATGCCCAAAACCGCTTTTTTAATGAAATGGAAGAGTGGCTGTCCGGGGTTACCCAATTAATCGACACACAGGATCAATCCGAGTATGATCCCCTAAAAGGCGTCACCCATCCGCAGAACCTGGAAGGTCGCCTGGAACATCTCATCCAGCAGGTTTCTGAAACCAACCGCACCTTTAAACGTCTTCTCCTATCACGCAAGAAGAAGGGAAGCGAAAGCGACGACCCTGACGCAAAAGATCGAGATAAATAGACGATGCTTAATGTTTCAAAACGCAGTTCCGTTAGCGTATGGCCGGGCTATGTGGATGCATTGTCGGCCCTGCTCATGGTCGTCATTTTTGTCCTGCTGGTCTTCGCCTTTGCTCAATTCCTGCTCAGCGAAATTATTTCCGGTCAGGAGAGTCAGCTAGACACCCTCAATCAGCAGTTGACAGAACTGACGGAGGTGTTGGGTTTAGAACAAAAGCTCACGGAAGAGTTGACTGCCGATGTCGTTTTGCTGAGGACTCAGGTAAAAGATCTGACAGCCAAAAAATCTGATATGAGTTCGCGGGTTGAGGAACTCACCATCCGTTCTGAGGTTGACCGTGAAACGCTGGAAGAACAGCTCCTGCTGATTGCCAGTCTGCAAGAGGATATCGCCTCATTGCGCCAGGTTCGACGGGATCTGGAACAACGGGTCGGGACGCTTGTGGTTTCGTTAAGATCCAAAAGTGCTGAAGCTGGAAGGCTGCGGGACCGATCCAAAGCCCTTGGCGCTACGCTGGCCGAAGAAGAGGAACGAACGCTGTTGGCGCAGAGGGAAATTGAAGAAAAGAATATCCGTATCCAGGCCCTTGCGGCGTTGGTAGGCGAACAAAAAAATGCTCTCGAAGAAGAACGGCAGCTGTCCGCAAGCGCCAGGGCCGAACTGATATTGTTAAACCAAAAGCTCTCCGGATTAAGGAGCCAATTGGAAGAAATCAACCACGCATTGCAAGTGGCTGAAAAGACGAAAACGGCCCAGGAGGCCAAGATCAAAGATCTGGGCAAGCGTCTTAATATCGAGTTGGCGCGGAAGGTCAACGAATTAGAGAGGTATCGTTCGGAATTTTTTGGGCGGTTACGGCAGGTTCTGGGGAATAATCCCTACATTCGCATCGAAGGTGACCGTTTTATGTTTCAGGCCGAGCTGCTTTTTGGGTCAGGTTCGGCCGATCTGGGGGAAGAAGGCAAACAACATCTGTCTAAGCTGGCCGTTATTTTGCGCCAGCTTTCAGACCGAATTCCGGGAGATCTCAATTGGATTCTACGGATTGACGGGCATACGGACCGCGTTCCGATAACAAGCGGCCGTTTTGCCTCCAACTGGGAGCTTTCCACAGCCAGGGCTTTGTCGGTGGTACGATTTTTAGCAGACCAGGGCATTTCAGAAAAACGGATGGTGGCGGCCGGCTTCAGCAAATTCCACCCCCTGGATCGGGCCGAAACGACCCGGGCCTACCGCAAAAACAGGCGTATCGAAATTAAACTGACATCACGCTAGTTTCAACGTAAGGGCATGATGAATATTTCCACGCGCCGGTTTTTAGACCGGTTTTGCGGTGTATCATTGTTTGCCACCGGTTTATAGTATGCGTGGCCGGCGATTTCCATGCGGGCCGGATCGATCCCCAATTGATTCTGGAAATAGCGCACCACGGCCGCCGCGCGGGCAGCCGAAAGTTCCCAGTTGCTCGGAAATCGATCCCGCGCCGCCATTTTGATCGACTTGTTATCGGTATGGCCGGCAACTACGATTTTATTGTCCCGATTCTGGCGCAGAACCTGGCCGATTTTTTCAAGGGCCTGTTGTGCTTTGGGATTTACGGATACCTCACTTAAATTATACAGGATGTCATCCATAAAGGTGATCGACAGCTTTTCTTTTAATCCGCGGATGGTGGCCTCCTGGTTCTTGACTTCCGATTCAAATTTCTTCACCAGTTGGGCATAAGTTGCTTTTAGTTGTATCATGGCGTTTTTAGCCAGATCTCTTTCTTTTTCGGATTGCGACAGATTGGCGCTCATTTGGGCCAGGGCATCGCCACCGTCCGCAATGGCTTGTTGAAGCTCCTGGATGCGGGACACTGCGGTATCTTTATCGAGCTTAAGCGCCTGAATGACGGATTCGATCTGTTGCAGCCGGTCGGATCGTTTTTTTTGGGATGCCTCAAGGTCCTGAATACGGGCATCGGCAGTATTTAGTTCTTGTTCACGTTCCTTAACAACATTCTCCAGGGTGCTGTTTTTTTCGAGCACATCCGCATGTGCTGTTTTAGACTTCTCAAGGGAAGCTGTCGCCAGATGAAGCTGTTGCGCAAGATCTTTTTTGGTTTGCTCGAGTTCGGCCATGCGCGTCTCTTTTTCCCTGAGGCGCTGGCTCTGCGCATCGATTTGTTGCTGCAATTCACCCTTCAGACGAACGCTGTTTTGCTCCTCTGCCTCTTTCTCTTTTGATATTACAGCGATGCGCTTGTTTAAGGCTGTGATCGTCTTGACATGAGCGGTCACCTGGTCCTGATATTCAATCGCTTCTTCTTTTTGCTTAGCTTGCAGTCGGGTAAGTCGGGCGTTTGCATCATCTATGATTTCATCCTTTTCAGCTAACTTCTTTTCCAGTTCGTGAATATCTTTAAGGCTGCTTTCATGTGCTGCCTTGAGTGCTGTTAGGGCGTTTGTCAATTGTTTGCGTTGGTTCGTGATGCTATTGAAATATTTTTCAAGTTCGACGATTCGTTTTTCAGCTGTTTCAAGCTTACGTTTATGGGTTTTCAAGTCTTGTTCAAGCAGAGAAATCTGTTTGTTTTCTTTTTCCAGGCCCACATTTTGAGTTTGAAGGTCCCTTATTCTCAGACGAAGGCTTTCATTCTCTTCCATAAGACGGCCAATTTCATCAGTTAATTGTTGAATTTTCAACTGTGCTTGGACGACTTGTTTTTCAGCCGTTTCAAGCTCCTGTTTGTGGGTCTTGAGGCCTTGTTCAAGGAGCGCGATCTGTTTATTTTCCGTTTCCAAGCCCGTCGTTTGAGCTTGGAGATTCTTTATTTTCAGGTGAAAGCTTTCATTTTCCGTCATAAGACGGTTCGCTTCGCCTGTTAATTGTTGAATTTTGACTTGTGCTTCGGTGATTCGTTTTTGAGCCGCTTCAAGTTCGCCTTGGCGGGTCTCACTGTCTCGTTTGAGCAGAATAATCTGTTTGTTTTTCGTTTCTAAATCCGCATTTTGAGCCTGGAGATTCTTTATTTTCACGTGAATGCTTTCATTCTCCGTCATAAGACGGTTTGCTTCATCGGTTAATTGCTGAATTTTTGCCTTCGCTTCCTGAAGGGCTTTTTCCATTTCGGCCCCTTTGCTGCAAGACACAAGGGTTGACAAGAGGGCCGTTATGAAAAAAATACGCACAAAGGTCATCAGCCGTGGTTCATTCATGGTCCTTTCTCCTTTTATCCCTCTCTTCCAATGTTAAACGCCTTTCCGATCACTTCACCCAGCCTTTGGTACTGAGTCGCACCGGGGGAATAAACCAGGGGATCAATTTTAATCGCATCTGCCTTGCCGTCTCTCAGACAGTCCTCAGTGATGAAGGTGTCGGTGATTTGGCCGATCACCAGATTGTGGGTTCCTAGCTCCAAGGTGTGAATCACTTTGCACTCCAAATTGACGGGGCATTCCTGGATTAAAGGGGCGGTTTTAAGAGTTCCGTAAAAGCATTCGAATAGTTGCGATTTGTCTTTTTTTCTTCCGGAATAAATGCCGCAAAAATCGACATTTTGAGCCATGTCGGCTGAAGGAACATTAATGGAAAAATTACTGTTTTTCACAATCCCTTTATACGTATAGCGTTGCGGCCGAATCGCAACAGACAGCGCCGGCGGTTGGGATGATGCGATTCCGCACCAGGCGGCGGTCATAAAATTAGGTTTGCCCTCCACGACAGCCCCAACGAGCACGGCCGGCATCGGAAATAGTAAGGTTTCAGGTCCGAGTTTTACTTTTTTCATGCTGATTCTTCTCCTTTTTTTGGGGATGAATGGTGCCGATCCCCTTTTCTTGAAGAAACCGGATTCCTCGCGTAACATCCGCATCAGGGGTATCCGGTTTCAACTCGATTACAAGCTTCGTATCCGCTTTTAGGTAGGGCTTTAGGCTTTCAAAATCGATCTCTCCTGTGCCGGGAGCCAGGTGATCGTTAAGACCTTGTGCATCATGCAGGTGAATGCCGATCAATTTTTCAGAATAGTGTGCTAAAAGTTCATTCGACGAAATTAGGGTAAGGACCTCAAGCGCATGTGCGTGCCCCATGTCGTGCCAATAGCCCACCGGTCCTCCTTCGAATTCGGCCAATAAACCTTCAAAGTCATTCGGGCCGGGTAACTCATGATAGTGATACCGGTTTTCAAGACCCAGCCAAACATTCTGTTTTTCCGCTATGCGCACCAATTTATCAAGACTAAATAAGAGGCTGTCAAGATATTTTGATTTGCGACGGTCAAGATCAAGGCGCTTGTGCTTGAGAAACGCATGGGCTTCATCAGATTCGATTTCACCGGAATCGTAATAATGGCGTAATTGATCCAATTCGGGTTTCATATCCACATATCCGCAATGAAGGATAACCACTGACGATTCAAGATCATTGGCATGTTCAATCGTTTTAATCGTCCCCAGAATGGCGCGTTGGCGTTCTTCTTTGTCCGGATCGGAGAGCCTGAAAAGATCCCCGCCCCCTTTATAAAAGGATGAATGGGTTGGAAAAGGAAAGAAGTTGTGAATACTGATTACGTCGAGCCCGGAGTGTTTCAAAGGTGCTTTCATCTCGTGATAGATCTTATCTGTAATGCGATACTCCAATTCGATACCGTTGAGATCAAAGGGCTCAAGGGCCTCAATCAGCGCTTCGCCGTTGGGGATGCCTTTTGATTTCCAGGATGTAGATAAAGCGAGCATAAGATTTTGTCCCTGATTTTTCTGGCGTGTGCGTTATCTATCACGCACGCTTTCAGATTTCAATTCATACGTCCCCTATTGTGTTTATGGGAGCAGACCAAAAGACAATTGGCAACCATATAGAAGAAATGCCAAGATAGGCATTTCTTCTATATACCGATCCGAAACGCGGATTTGCGGTCGCCCAGGTGCCAGGAGAACACGGTGGGCCTGAACCCCTGGTCTGGTTCATGGCATTGGAAGGAAAAAGCGATATAGGTAGATTCAAGGCACTTAAATGGGGATTGATAGCCTGGGATGCATGGAACAGGGCTTAAACCGCCTTGGATGGCTCCAGGAGCCGATTGCGGATGTGGTGGGGGTAAATCAGCAAAGAGTTTCTCAAATTACCAATAATACCATATTTAGTGAAATTGGTAATACTGTACCCCTAAGTTTTCAGGGATGCCAGGGCAGTTCTAACTTCCTAATTGCTGCATTGGAAAGAGGAAAAGGCTATTGTTGGGGCTTTGTTTGATATCGGCATGGAATATAATGTTATTTTCAGTCCGCTGTTCACTTTCTCTGATGAATGGGAGGAAGGTATATTTACCGAGTTTCCTGTTTATCAGGAAATCTCACAGGATGGAGCTGTCGTGTTATGAGCCAACAAATCATTATCGAAATAGAGACTTTATTAGATCTAAGAAAATCGATCGTGCTTGGGGGAAACACTATGATTGGCTCTTTGATAATCGACACAAGGCGGATTATCGGCCATTGATTCAATTTGATGCTGATCAGGTCAAAGAAATCGTTGAGGAAAGCGAAGCATTTGTGAAAGAGATGGCGAGCCTGCTAAATAGGTTAAAACAAAATGGCGAAAAAAGCTGAAAGACAAAAAGCAATCAAAAGATTGAACTTGTCCGATCACACACGGGATATAAATATCAGGAGGTACAATTACAATAAGTTTAATAACCAATTGGCTATGCAATGGACGCTGATCCAGACGAACGGTGGATAATTATATTGCCGACCTTCGAGCAAAAACCCAGGTCGAGCAAGATTTAAAGAACTTTAATATGCGCCGTTTTGGGATTCCTCAGGAACGAATTGCCAGGTGCTTAGGTATCGTCCAAGCGACAATTCATAACCATTTATCAAAAATGCCAGAGTTGGCAATTCTGATAAATACCGATCTGAAACGCGGAGTTACAGTCGCCCAGGTGACTGAAAAGCATGCCAAAGGTGAAAACAAAACAATTAGGTTCGGTTTGACAATTTTTCGGAATTAGGGTTAAGTTAACTCAATTGAACAGAAAACAAGTGAACTGGTCGCAACTGGATAGCATCTAAAACAGTCAATCAGCAACCGACAATCAACAATCGTCCCCGATAAATCGGGATCCTCCAGAGGCGGATAAATCTACGCTTCGCTCTGACAATCATCAAGGACTTTACGAACCGTCTTGGCCAAATCCCGCTTTACCAGAGGTTTCATGACATAGGCTGCCAAGCCAAGTTCTTTGGCCTTATCTTCATCGATACGCGCACTGTGACCGGTACAAAGAATAACAGGGATATCCTGACGGATCTTCATCAATTCATGCGCCAGATGGTCGCCCGCCACTTGGGGCATGGCCATGTCGGTAATGACAAGATCGAATTTGCCAGGTTCTGCTTTAAATAATGCCAGTGCTTCCTTCGGATTCGTCTTTGTCACCACCTCATAGCCAAGGCGATTAAGCATCTGCTGAACCATTTTTGTAAGAGCTTTTTCATCATCGACAAAAAGAATGCGCTCGGTACCGGCCGGCAAATTCTCTGGATCTTCTTTAACCTCAGGTTCCACAACTTCTTCAATCAGTGGGAAAAACACTTCCACAAGCGTTCCTTTGCCGGGCTTACTTTTTATCTGTATCGCGCCATCGTGTTTCTTGACGATTCCATAGGCGACCGCCAATCCCATGCCGGTTCCCATGCCGACGTCTTTGGTGGTAAAGTAGGGGTCAAAGACCCGGTCTATAATCTCAGGATCTATCCCCTCGCCTGAATCCTTAACCGTGAACTTGACATACCGGCCAGCCTCCAAACCTAATTCTTCATTCTTCATTTTTAATTTTTCATTCTCAAGGGTTACTTCCAGGACACCCGTCTCTTCACTCAGAGCGTGGACAGAATTGGTACAGAGATTCATCAGTATCTGATTCACTTCTGTTGAGTCGGCCAGTATCATTTCGGTCGTACAGGAGATGTTCTGGCGGATTTCAATCGTCGTTGGAATCGAAGCCCGCATCAGTTTGAGGGAATCCCTGATAATTGCGCTGATCTGGATCGGTTTTCGTTGAGCCGGGGTTTTGCGGGCAAAGCTCAGAATGTGTCGCACGACATCTTTAGCCCTCAAGCTGGCGGTGCGTATCTCTTTTAAACACTCTTTGGCGGGATTCCATTCCGGCACATCATCGATGGCGAGTTCGGTATTGCCAAGGATGATCCCGAGGATGTTGTTAAATTCGTGCGCAATGCCACCGGCCAGCGTGCCAATGGACTCCATTTTTTGAGCCTGGCGGAGTTTAGCTTCACTCTCACGCAGCGCCTCTTCCGCCTGCTTGCGTTCATTAATGTCTTGAAAAGTGCCTCTAAGCTTTACGACTTTACCATCTACAACAACTGGCTCACAAATAGCCCGAACCCATTTCTTATTCCCTTTAGCTGTCGTAATCAGTAATTCCATGTTGTATGGTTCTGCGTGTTCAAATGCGCGTTGAATTGCTTTCTCTAATCGCAACTGATCTTCTTCATTGAAGAAAACAATGGCCTCTTTTTCCGGTGATGAAGGATCATAATCGGGAGGAACTTCAGTAATATTATATATTTCTTTGGTCCAGAAAACTTTCTGCGTCTCCCCATCAATTTCCCAGCCGCCTACCTTCGCTATTTGTTCTGCCGCACTGAGAAAAGCCTCGCTCTTCCGCAAGGCCGCCTCCGTCCGCGTTTTTTCAATGGCTCTATGGATCGTCAGCAACAACTGATCAATATCATATGGCTTCTCTATATAACCGTAAGCCCCTATATTAATAGCTTTTATGGCAGATTCCTGGGATGCATGCCCGGTGACCATGAGGCACTCGGTGAACGGGCAAACCGACTTTATCCCCTTCATAATCTCAAGACCGGATATGTCTTCAAGCTTGAGATCTATCAAGGCTACGGAGGGTTCTGCATCTTTTAGGCTCTCAAGCGCTTCGCTGCCTGTAGAGACATCTATCACTGCAAAGTCCTTGGCTTTGAGGACGTCAGAAAGGGTTTTTCTCAGGTTGGAATCATCATCTACAATCAAGATAGTTGATTTTGGATTCATGTCTCATCCTCTCTTTGTGCTCCATGCATCGGCAACCGCATGGTAAATGTGCTTCCGTTCTCAAAGCTTTTGCCAGATCCGCTTTTCCGACGGGTTTCATTAAAAAATCATCAACACTCAGTTTGGCGGGGTTTTCTTCGGAAAACCGTTCACCGTTGCCGGTGCACAGAATAACCGGCATCTCGGGGCGCATCTTCTTTATTTGACTTCGCAGTAAATTGATCCTTCCTAATTGAACCATACATTTCACGATTAAAATTATCTTTTATTGTTCAAAAGGCGATCTGCATTTTGAAATAATGCCTCCATGTTTAATGGCTTTCCCATAAAACCGTCGGCCCCGGCCTCCATGATTCGCTCCCGGTTTTCTTCGAGATCATGGCCGGTAATGGCTAATATTTTAATATTGGAGGTGTCCGTCTTTTCCTTTATGCGGCGACATACCTCAAAACCGTCCATGCCCGGCATGAATAGGTCCAGGATAATAAGACCCGGCCTAAATTCTGTGACCTTGACGCCGGCCTCAAAACCGTCTGAAGCCACTTCCGTTTCGTACCTTGGCGCATAAAAGACCTTGGTGAGCAGTTTTTGGATCTGCAAATCATCATCCACAATCAGAATTTTTTTATCTGCCGGCTGATAGCTCGCAAAAGGATACATCTCTTTTACACGCATAAAATATTCAAGATCTTTTTTGATAATTCGATACTGGCCGCCGGGGGTGAGTGAAGCTTTAAGCTCTCCGGATTTCACGTATTTCCAGAGCGTTCCTCTGCTGAGCGAGCACTGTTTGGCGGCCTGGGGTACGCTGAATATTTCCTGATTCAATCTGAGGCACCTCCTTTTTATTGACAGTTAGGACTTATTGAACAAAATAGTCTAAATAAACATAATGAACTGTGAATGGTGTGTCAAGAAAAAAATGATGTTTATTTGAAAACTACTGAATTGAGCGAAAAAAGATAAACGAAGGGAAATTAAAAATCACATCCTTTTTCTTTGTCCCGCCTCGAAGCTTTATGTTCCATGCAGGCGATTCATGATTGACAAACACTATTGGAAGTATTACTATTACTGGTATTACAGATTACCGGAGGTGCAAACGTGAGAGTTACGATTAAAGGACAAGTTACAATTCCACAAGAAATTCGCGAAAAACTAGGCATAACTCCTGCCGTTGAAGTTGATTTTATAGAAGAGAAAGACCGAATTTATTTGGTGAAAAGGAAAGGCAAGCCAAAAAGAGCTCATAAGTTTAGTAAATTGAGGGGAATAGCCAACGTTAAAATGACAACTGATGAAATAATGGCCCTGACAAGAGGAGACAAATGAAAAGGATTTTAGTCGATTCGAATGTGATTCTGGATGTTTTTCTCAATGACTTGAAATGGGCCGATTGGTCTGAATCCAAACTTGATGAATACAGCGATTACACCTCATTATATATCAATTCAATAATTTATTCTGAAATATCAATCGGGTTTAAGTCGATAGAGGATTTGGAACGTGCCATTATCAAGGCCGGCTTCCAAATGATGGAAATCCCCAAGGAGGCGCTTTTTTTAGCTGGAAAAGCTTACCTAAAATATAAAAGAAGAAAAGGGGTGAAAAGGACCTCATTACCTGATTTTTTTATTGGCGCACAGGCCGCGGTATTTAATTTAAACTTGTTAACCAGGGATATTTCAAGATATCAAACATACTTCCCAACTGTAAAATTTATCGCACCCTAAACTTGACAAGCATTGAACGTCGGTTTGAACCGAATGAGCTGAAAAGACGTCTATCACTCCCTTCCGGCTTAGTTGTAGATTTTACTTGCATTATTAATTATTTTAATTAACATTAAGTAATGAATATAAGGGTAATGGAAAGAGGGAGCCCCAATGAAAAAAGAAAATCAAAGATGGTCGGCGGGTATCTCACTGCCTCAAACGTCCACCTCGGATTTACGCGGGAAACAATCGGTTCGAGCCACCTTTAAGTTGACCGAAGAGTGTATCGATGCAATCAACATCGTCGCCACTCATCTCGGTATCAAGCAAAAATCACTTTTTGATCATCTGGTTGAAGATATTGATTCATTGATGTCGATCGCCCGTGGGATTCAAAATGCCAGACTGGTAAAACACAGTCGTTTTCAGAAGACATATGTCTTAAGCCGAAAATCGCTGTATTCCCTCGATAAAGCATCCAAGAGCTACAATGCGCCCCGGGATGCGCTGGTGGAATATTCAGTTCGAAGACTTTTACCGGTTATCGCACAGGAACAGAAAAAACATGAAAAGCGGAAAAAGATGTTGGCGGTAATCGAAAGGCACTTCAATGAGGGCCGCAAACTGATTGGAAAATTGGAGGCGGAGTTGGGCCAAGATGATCCGATTTTTCACAAATTCGTTTCGGCCATGACCTATTATGACAGCGTTTACAGCTTTATTGACAGCTTTGTGGAAAAAGGCAAAATAATTGAAGATTTTGACCCGGATCTGATGCGACGGATATTAATGTCTTCCGAAGAATAGTTAGGATCCCGCATCCTCTCCTATCACACCATTTCCTGATTTTCTTGGCGTGTGAGTTATCTATCACGCACCCATTCAGATTCCAATTCATATTTATATGTGCGTCCCAGTTGTGTCACGTTTGGATAGTAAAAAGTGACACAAATAGGTTAAAGCTTCAAACTAATACTTGACATGCGTTATTCCTTATAATATTGTATACGTTATACAATATACAATAATAGAAAGCATATGGCAAAAATAATTACTAACCCTAATTTAAGGGACCAAGTATATAATATTATTATAAAAATGATCACCAAGCGAGAGCTTCGACTGGGTGAAAAAATTAATGAGGAACGATTGGCACAAGAGATCGGTGTAAGCCGGACGCCCGTGCGTGAGGCGCTTTTTCGACTCGAGAATGAAAGCATTGTGGAGATTATTCCGCGAAGAGGACCGTTTGTTGTAAAACTTACGGAGCAGATGCTTAAAGAGATATTTGAGATTCGAGAAGTACTTGAAGGTCTCGTAGTCAGACTGGCAACGCCCTTGCTCGATAAAAAGACTATTAGAAAGATCAGAGGGGTTTTAGATAAAATAGACGCGACATCTGATGAAGAGCAAAACCTAACCAAATATACAAATCATGATATCGAGTTTCACAGGCTATTGCTTGAATCCTGTAATAATCAAATGCTAACGAATATGATGGGCACGATTAATTCTCACCTTCAAATCATACGCTTGCGGACAGTAGGCTTTCCCGGACGAGCCAAAAAAACCGTATCAGAACATTACAAAATACTAGCTGCAATTGAAAAAAAGGATCACCTAACGGCCGAAAAGCTAATGCAGCAACATATCAGCAGTGTAAGAAAATCTGCGCTTCAAAATATAGAGGCCATGATTTAAAACCACTTCAACCATAAAATCGTAAAACATGAATAGGAGGTATTTCCGAGAGGAAAGATCGAATGCAGAAATTAATAACCGTGAAAATATGGCGATCTAATCCCAAAAACGGAGATGCGCCCCGTTATGATAACTTCAAAGTCGAGCGCGAGGAACGGATGAATGTGCTCGACGTAATCAGCAAAATCCAGAGTACGCAAGACCCTTCTCTGGCTTTTCGATATTCGTGCCGGGTTGGAATGTGTGGAACCTGTGCCACGCGGGTGAACGGAATAAATCGCTGGACATGCCGAACTTCCGTTGCGGAATTGGATAAAGACGTACTCGTCATCGAACCCCTGCCCCATTATCCGGTGATTCGAGACTTGGTCGTGGACATGCGACCTTTTTTTGAGGATCAACAAAAGATTATTCCCCAGTTTATCCCGGCAGAACCCCATCGCCATGAATTCGCTAAGATCTCCTGCGATTCTCGGGAACGTAAAGAAATCGATCAGCATATTGAATGTATCACCTGCGGTAGCTGTTATGGTGAGTGCAGCCTTGTTGAGACCAACAGGAAATATGTCGGCCCCGCGGCCATAAACCGGGCCTTCACCCTGATCGCTGATTCCCGGGACGGAGCAGCCCAAGACCGCCTCCATATCCTCAATAGTCATTCAGGGGTATGGGGGTGCCACACACAGTTCAACTGTACCGAAGTCTGTCCGGTAGGTATTTCCCCCACACGAGCCATACAAAAACTAAAACGCAAGGAGTTATTAAGTGCTTTCACGCGATTATTTAAAAGATCGTAAGTCTGCCCGCTTTGAGCCTCTTGATTCAGGAAAAGTGCCCCCTGATGTGATCCTCAAAATTGGCAATGAGTTGATGCGGCGGGCGGCGATTGACATACCTCCCGATTTTAAAGCGGCAATAAAAGCAATGGTTGATCAAGAAAGTAACCCCCTCTCATCCTTTGTACTCAAGCAGATTTCGGAAAACTATAGAGTGGCAGAGACGGAAAGGCGACCTATGTGCGGAGACACGGGCCTGCCACGCTGGTATGTCAAGATGGGAAATGATTGCCGCCTTGAAGGCGGCTTCTTTACACTTGAACGCAATCTGCGCAAGGCCACAGCCGAATCCACACGAGAGATTCCCCTGCGGCCCAACCGGGTGCACCCTATTACGCGCAAGGACAATAACAACAATATCGGCATACATGCACCGGAAATTCAATATGCATTCGAACCTGAAGGGGATTGGATCGATCTGACGACGGTACATAAAGGCGGGCTGTTCGGAACCGATTACCGCATGCTTTTCCCGACAGACGGGATTCCAGGGTTTAAAAGGTTTTTTTTGGATACCATGGTGGAGTTTGGCAAAAGGGGCCTGGGCTGTCAGCCAGCCGTGGTGGGCGTGGGGATCGGCGGATGCAAAGACACGACCATGCGCATTGCCAAAGAGGCTGCATGTCTGCGTCCAGTGGGGGAACGAAATCCGGATCCTCAACTGGCGCAACTCGAATTGGAATTGAAAGAACTGGGGAATTCGATCGGCATGGGCCCGATGGGGTTTGTTGGCAATTCGATGTTGGTGGACGCGCATGTGGAGGTTGCCTATGCGCACACGGGAGGCATGCAGGCGGCTATCCACACGTTCTGTTTTTCTTCCCGTCGCTCCACGGCGCGTATCAGCCCAGATGGAAGGGTTGAGTTTCGTTCGGACCCCAAATGGTTTACCGACTATTACCGCAGGGAGGACATCTAAATGAGCATTAGCGGTATTGATCAGATAGAGATGAAGGAAGTGCGACTGAAATGTCCGGTGGACCCTGATACGCTTAATGCGTTGAAGATAGGTGACATAGCCTACCTGGACGGTGTGATTTACACTGGAAGGGAGGGCCTTTACACACGCATGCTGGATGAGGGTTACGAATCTCCTGTGCCGCTACATCAAATTTCCAATGTCAATTTTCATTGTTCACCTGCAGCGGCCCCGAGCGAGGGCGGCGGATATATCGTAAAGGCCGTGTCGGCAACGGCATCTTTCAGATTTGGCAAGTGGATGACCGCCTTTTTCGAGAAAACTGGGTGCAAGCTGATCATTGGCAAGGGGGGTATGACATCCAAAGAGTATAAGAAATTTTTCGTGCCTGCGAGAGCGATATACATGACCACTGTGGGTTATGGGCTTGGCGCGGTTTATGGACAGGGAGTTGTGGGCGTTAAGGCCGTGCATTGGCTGAAAGAGCTGGGCATTGCCCAGGCCGTCTGGTCTCTGGAGGTTAACGGTTTAGGGCCTTTTATCGTTGAGAGTGACCTGGAAGGAAACAGTCTCTTTGATCTCTGCAACAAACAGATCAATGAAAACCTGGGCAAAGTTTATGATGGACTCCCAGAGCCGGTGTTACGCCGTTACGGCGAGGAGATAGACCGTTGTCAAGAGGTCGTATGATTTCAGGTCATGCCAAAAAACAGCATGGAATGGTCGCATGGCTGCTTCAGCGGGTGAGCGGCATATTTCTCGCTTATGCGGTTATATTACACCTGTGGACCGTGCATTACCTCAAGGCCAACCATCTCAACTTTGAGACTATTGTCGAACGATTGGGGGAAGGAACCTTTTGGTCCCTCTACTATCTACTGTTCATCCCCGCAGTGGTCTACCATGCATTCAATGGAATCAGGGGGATTGTGCTGGACTACTGTCCCACCTCTGCAGTCCGCATGATATGGACTGCGGCGATTTGGGTGGGAGGTCTGACGTTGATCATCTATGGCTACCTTGGCCTAAAAGCACTTATAGTCTGAGGAGTTTGGACTTTGGGAACGCTTATCGATTACTTGCGTAGAACTTTATTACCCCTTGTCAGTATCGGCAATTTTGCCTGGTTGCTGCATCGTCTGACAGGCGTGGCACTGACCGTTTACCTCTTACCGCATTTTATTTCTATCGCAAGTGCACGACGAGGGCCCGAGGTGTTTAATGCCATACTTGCAACCTACACTGCTCCTATTTACAAAATCGCAGAATTTATTCTGATCATGGCCGTTGCGTTTCACACTTTTAACGGCTTGAGAGTCATTGCCGTCGATTTCTTCAACCTAAGCTCCAGGCAAAAACTGCTCTTCTGGGTTGTCATGAGCGCCTGTGCTGCGGTCCTGGTGGTGACATCTTTTTTCTTCGTGCCAAAGATTATGGTGGCGGCGTAGAGGAATACAATACAGATGGATAGCATGACCTGGGAAACGATTGAGTGTGATGTTTTGGTGCTGGGAAGTGGCGGCGCAGGACTGTGCGCTGCCTTACATATGGCTGATGCACCTCTTCCCCCTTCTGTTGTGATTGCTGTTAAAGGTCTTTATGGCAAATCAGGCTGCACACGTTTGGTGCAGGGCGGTTTCAATGCGGTTTTCCATAAGGAAGACTCTCTGGAAGATCACTTTCTGGATACCCTTAAAGGCGGCCAATGGATCAACAACCAGGAGCTTGCCTGGCGCCTGATTAGCGAAGCCCCGGGTCGTGTTCTGGAATTGGAAAACCGGGCAGGGTGCTTCTTTGACCGCAATACAGATGGCACGATCCACCAGAAGCCCTTTGCTGGCCAATCTTTTCATCGGGCCGTGCACAAGGGTGATCTCACGGGAATTGAAATCATCAACCGCCTCTCCGAGCAGGTAACTGCAACCGAGAACACGACTATCCTCGAAGAAGTCAGAGCGCTTGAGCTGCTGGGTGATAGAGAAGGACAGCGGGTGGTTGGAGCGCTTTTATTGGATATTCGAAAAGGCCGGTTTATTGTGGCGCATGCCAAGGCAACCTTGCTGGCCACCGGGGGAGGCCCCACGATGTATAAGATGGCTGCTCCCTGTAACGATAAAACCTGCGACGGTGTTGCGATTGCCTATCGGGCGGGCGCCCCCCTGATGGATATGGAGATGGTCCAGTTTCATCCCACAGGGCTGCTGGTCGGAAACAAGATGATTTCCGGTACGGTACTTGAGGAGGGCCTGCGGGGTGAGGGTGCTCACCTGAAAAATGCCCTGGGCGAACGCTACATGCACAAGTATGATTCCCGGGGTGAACGCGCCACCCGCGATGTGGTCTCCAGAAGCAGTTTTATCGAGATTATGGAAGGGCGCGGAACATTCGAGGAAGGGGTTATGATGGATGCCTCCCCCCTGGGGGCCGACTTCGTCCTGAAAACTTTTCCAGGTATGACCCAGCGCTGTCGTGATGTTGGATACGATCTAACTCGCGAGCCGGTCCCCGTCTCACCCACCGCCCACTTCCTCATGGGCGGAGCAAAAATCGATCTGGAATGCCGTACCCCTCTGGAAGGGTTGTTCGCCGCCGGTGAAGATTCAGCAGGGGTGCATGGGGCTAATCGGCTGGGGGGAAACGGGGTGTGTGAATCCACCGTCTTTGGCGGGCTGGCGGGCGATGTTATGGCACGCTGGGTCCAAGGAATTGAACGGGTCCCCTTCCATAATAAACAGGTCGAACAAATGATAGCCAAATCATTGGCCCCTTTTGCCAACGACAGCGGGGTATCGGTCTACTCACTACGGGACCGAATGAAAACCGTTATGTGGGAAAAGGCGGGATTAGTGCGGAATAAGGTTCAACTGCAAGAAGCCCAGGCTGAACTGGCCCAAATCCGGGATGAATTGACAGGAGTCGGCTGCCCTGACGGAAGGGCATACAATCTGGTCTGGATGGATATTCTAAATGTGGAAAACTATCTGGACGTCTCTCAGGCCATTATAAACAGTGCACTCGTTCGCAAAGAGAGTCGCGGTTCACATTTTCGTTCGGATTATCCCGAAAAAGACGACGAAAATTACTTCTGTAATTTTATCCTCACCAAAGACGCTCCGGCGCCGGTGGCACATCCGGTGGATTTTTCTCGTCTTACACCGGAAAACCAAAAGGAAAAAGAACCCATTAAAAAGTAGAACAATGCCCCATGAAATATAAAAAAAATTAAATAGTTTCTCGGCTGAAAAAATAAGGATTTAATCAGGAGTAAAGGAAATGGCTAAAATTATTAGCAATGAGCGGCCTCTTGAAAGTGCTTATGCCAGAAAGTTATCTGACAAGCAATGCCAGAAACTTTACTGGGCTTGTTTGGAAATCCTTGAACGAACAGGAGTGAGATTGCACGATCAGGAGGCCTTGAATCTTCTTAAAAAGGTCGGCATTGATGCTTCCGACGGCAACCGCGTTCGCATACCATCCGGTATAGTAGAAAAGGCATTCTCGACCGTACCCAAAAAAATTATGCTTTATGATAGGCATAGCAATCGGGTCATGCCGATAGAGGGACATCGGAGTTTTTTTGGAACCGGTTCTGATTGTCTGAACATTATTGAACACCGCACAAATAAACGGCGCAAGGCGGTATTGAAGGATGTCCTCGAAGGAATGACAGTCTGTGATGCTTTGCCGAATATTGATTTTGTAATGTCCATGTTTTTGCCATCCGATGTGCGGCAGGATATTATGGATCGACTCCAGATGGAGGCGATGCTCAACAATACTACCAAACCCATTATTTTTGTTACGACAGATCTTGCAGGCTGTATTGATGCGGTGGAGATGGCAGAAGCGGTGGCTGGCGGGCCGGATAACCTGCGACAAAAGCCGATGGCAGCCTGTTATATAAATGTCACAACCGGCTTGCGTCACAATGAAGAGGCCCTTCAGAAGCTACTCTATATGTCTGGAAAAGGATTGCCTTTCGTCTATTCCCCACATGCGCTTAGCGGTGTGACAGCACCCGTCACGATTGCCGGATCGATGGCTATATGGCAGGCTGGGGCCTTGGTGGGATTGGTATTATCTCAGCTCAAGCAGGAGGGGGCGCCCTTTATTATGCCGGGTTGGAGCGGTACGATGCTGGATATGAAGACATCCACGCAACCTTATGCAGACCCTGAAAAGCGGGCCCAGACAATCGATTATGCTCATTATTTGGGCCTGCCCATGTTTAATCTGGCTGGTTGCAGTGATTCGAAGGTCATCGATCAACAGGCTGCTGCTGAGGCGGCGCTTACGTTGTTTACCGACGCTCTGTTTGGGGGCAACATTGTCCATGATCTGGGATACCTGGAGTCCGGCCTGTCCGGCTCGCTGCCCCAGCTTGTCATTTGTGACGAAATCCTGAACTGGCTTGAGGCCTTCATAAAGGGTATCGAGATCAGTGATGAGACACTGGCCCTCGATTTAATTGACGAAATGGGTCCGGATGGCCAATACCTCGATAGTCAGCATACTCTGGAAAATTTCCACACCCGGTGGTATCCAGCTCTTTTTGAAAGGGACAGTTACGAAGGCTGGCAGTCAAAAGGAGCCAAAACCTTAAGTGAACGCGCAACAGAGCGTGTCGAGAACATCCTTGCTTCGCATGTGCCGGAAGCACTGCCCAAGGATGTTGCCCAATCTGTGCATGCTATTGTCGAGCGGGCAGAAGCACAGCATAGGTAAATTATTTCTATTAACCCGGCAGTTAAAGAAAGGAGGCAACTGATGGAAGAGCATGAAAAAGGGAAAAAGGGTTTAATGGGTGAAATTGATCGCCGTAAATTCCTAAAGGGTGCGGCAGCAGCCGGGGGAATGCTCGCGGCCTATGGCCTTCTGGGCCAGAAGATCGTGTCCCATGCAATGGCCGCAACGCCAAAACGAGGCGGGACCCTTAACTTTGCCATGATGGGCACCCCACAAGGCTTTGATCCCACGTATTGGGAGATTCACCCGGACTATCACGTTGGAGAGCTTTGCCACAGCAGACTCTGTGTCCTAACAACGGAGTTGGGCGCGGCGCCCGATCTGGCCGAACGGTGGGAACCGAACGCTGATGCCACCCAGTGGACTTTTTATTTGCGCAAGGGCGTTAAATTTCATCATGGCAAGGAACTGGAGGCTAAGGACGTCGTCAATTGCCTGAATCACTATATAGAAGCGGGAGGTTTCGGTGCCAGTGAAATGGCTCCGTGTGAACGATGGGAGCTTGTGGATAAATATACGGTTAAGGCATATTTAAAATTGGGTTTCAGCGAATTTCCCATCAGTATGGCCAAGCCGCATACAACCATCGTCCCCAGCGATATACCCTTCGAGAAACTCAAGTCTCAGGCAATCGGAACCGGTCCTTTCAAGTTCGTTAAATTCGTTCCCGGCGAGTATTTTTTAGTTGAACGCAATCCGGATTACTATAATGCTGATAAAGTCTATCTCGATGGTATCAAGGCATTGTCGATTACCGATTTGAGCACCTCCATGAATGCGTTGATATCCGGGGAAGTGGATGTGATGTTCCAGTTAAGGCCGGACCAGTTCCCCTTCTTAAAGAAAAACCCGGATGTGATCGCGCATCAAATCCCGGGACTGGGGTACCAGAACCTCATTATGGACACCCGGCATAAGCCGTTTGACGATCCCCGTGTGCGCCAGGCCATCAAGGCCTGCGTGGACAGGGAGCAGTACGTAGAGGCGGTCACACAGGGTCTGGGTAAACCCGCCAATGATCATCCGGTCCCGTCTTTCCATGAATACTATGCTGACTTCGGGGTCAAAAAACAGGACCACGCGCTCGCCAAAAAGCTGCTAAAAGCAGCGGGCTATCCAGACGGTCTTAATCTAACCGTCCATACTTCGGAGGTCCGGGTCGGCATGGTGCCTTCCGCTATTACTCTAAAGGATCAATGCGCTCCGGCCGGTATCAACATCGAAGTTAAGGTGGAGCCTGCCGATGGGTACTGGAAACAGGTTTGGAAACGGGTTCCGTTCCATTATTCCAATTGGTCGGGCCGACCCCAGTTATATAGCGGACTTTACAACTGGTATCACAGTGCCGGAAAATGGAACACGGGCCATTACCACAATCCGCTGATCGATTCCTGCCTCGACCAGGCGGTGTCGGAGACGGATGCAAAGCGGGCCATGAAACTTTGGGTGTCCGCCCAGTCGCTCATCTCCGATGAGGGTGCTTTTCTTATTCCTTACCTGATGGATTACTGCACCGCACATCGCAAAAACGTCCACGGGTTGCCCCTTAATGCCATGAAATGGTTCCACTGGGTTGGCGTTTGGAAGACTTAAAACCCATACTAACCGAAACATCGGGTAGGTGACATTGCTCCATTCTGTTTTGACCCTGACTATAGGAGGAATGGAGCAGGGTTATAGGTAATTGGAATTTAGGGACTCGGTTTCCGAGTCCCTAAAGACAAGCTGCAAGGAAATTCAATGAAAACCATACTTCGTATCCTACCGCAACGAATCGCGGTTATCGTCTTCACCCTCTGGCTGATCTCTATTCTCATTTTTGCGATCACGCAGGCGCTCCCAGGAGATGCGGCTTTTATGGTTTTGGGCCAGTATGCGACTGAGGAGGCACTGGCCAAACTGCGATTGGAAATGGGCTTAAATAAACCGATCGTAACCCAGTATACGGATTGGCTGCTGAATTTTGTGCAGGGAGATTTCGGGAATAGCCTGACCATGTATCTGCCCGTAAAACCGATTCTGATGGAGCGCTTAATCAACTCCATGCAGCTGGGGGTCCTGGCCTTTTTACAAATCACTATAATCGGTATTGTTTTAGGGGTTATCTGCGGCATCAAGAAAGACAGCTGGTTCGACCAGGGCCTATCGACGCTCGGATTCATCGGGGTCAGCATTCCGGAGTTTGTATCCGGTTCGCTCCTCATTTTATTTTTTGCCGGGACAGTCTGGAAAATCTTTCCGGCCGGCGGCCATGTCCCCTTTTCCGATGGATTATGGCCATGGTTGAGCCGCCTGATATTGCCTTCCATCACCCTAAACCTTGTGCTGCTGGCTTACGTCATGCGCATGATGCGCAGTTCACTCATTGAGGTTTTCAGGACCAATTATATTCGTACGGCCCGCCTCAAGGGGCTTCCGGAGCAAAAGGTTGTTTTTGTGCATGCATTGCGCAATGCATTGATGCCCACCGTCACCCTGCTGGCCAACAACGTGGGTTGGCTACTGGGGGGCATCGTGGTTGTGGAGACTGTCTTTGCTTATCCGGGTTTGGGTAGAATGACCATTCTGGCGATCCAAAAACGGGATATCCCGATGATACAGGCCTCCATCCTCCTTGTGGCGATTATCTACATATTGGCCAACCTTATTACCGATCTCTTATACATGATCCTGGATCCTAGGACGAGGCCGGGTTCAAAATGAACGTAAAAACAGTAGACAGTAAAGAAGTTCTTAAAGAGGATACAACCCCATCGCCTCATTTTTCCAAATGGCGCCGGTTGGTTTTCTCGAATCGTAAATTTTTTATCGGCTTCGTTTTGATCTTGGCCATGGGTATCGGAAGTGCTGTCGGCACCACCCAACTGCCCTACGATCCCATCAAGTTCAATATCATTGAAAAATTCCACAATCCTTCAGATAAACATTGGTTCGGAACCGATAATTACGGGCGCGATATTTTTTCCCGGGTTGTTATGGGAACACCCATGACCATGATGCTGGGCATCGCCGCGGTGCTCATCACCCTCATGGTCAGCGTGCCTTTCGGGTTATTCACCGGTTTTTGGGGCGGTCATGCGGATGAGGCCCTGATGCGCGTGAACGATACTTTTCTGGCCATACCCTCATTGTTTATGGCGCTGCTCCTCATTTCGGCCAGATCATCCCTTGAGCAGTTTATTGCTCTACCCACGACCTGGTGGTTCGATCCTTATCCCGTTATCGCCATCGGGCTTACGATGGCGCCGCGGGCAACCCGCGTCATCCGATCGGCCGCGATCCATTTAAAAAACGAAGAATTTGTTCAGGCAGCCAGGGCCAGAGGCGAGACGGCATTCTACATTGTGTTCAGAGAGATCCTGCCCAATGTCTGGCCAACTATCATTGTGGAGGGCGGCATTCGGATTTCCTACGCCATTATTATGGGGGCAACTTTGTCATTTCTGGGTCTTGGTGCCCAGCCGCCATCTCCGGCCTGGGGCTTGATGATCTATGAAGCTAAAAATTTTATTTATTTATCTCCCTGGCCGCTTATTTTTCCTTCTATCGCACTCTCCTTGATGATCATCGCTTTTAATTTATTTGGAGACGGATTGAGAGATATTCTGGATCCTCAGAGCCGTCGGGCGACGTTGGAGTAAATTTGGATAGGCAACACTTAATGGTTTCGGGTTGAGGCATGGAACAGATCATTGACGTAAAAAATTTAACCGTGGAATACAAGACCCCCGGCGGATTTATCGGGGCCGTCCGAGACTTCAATCTGAGCATCGGTGAAGGGGAAACCTATGGATTGGTCGGGGAATCGGGCTCCGGCAAATCGACGGCCGCTTGGGTGATAATGCGCTATCTGGCCGAAAATGGTCGAATTGCCAAGGGTGAAGTGAAGTTCCAGGGCCAGGATTTGATGACCCTGAGTATGGAAGAACTTCGTCACTATCGGGGAAAGCGCATAGCCATGGTCTATCAGGACCCCATGACTTCTCTAAATCCCTCCATAACGGTAGGCCGCCAGATTCAGGAAGTCATCGAACTGCATCAGGGGGGAAGTCAAAGGGAGACCTGGAACCGTTCTGTAGAAATGCTTGAGAAAGTATTTATCGTTGATCCGCCCTCGTCAGCCAAGAAATTTCCGCATGAGCTATCAGGCGGACAGCAACAGCGGGTTGTTATTGCCATGGCCCTGGCCTGCAATCCTGACCTGCTCATCCTGGATGAACCAACCACCGGGTTAGATGTCACTACCGAAGCCAACATTCTGGACCTGATCGAAGTTTTAAAGCAACGATTCCAATCTGCCATTCTTTTCATTTCCCATAATCTAGGGGTGATTGCCAAAGTAAGCGACCACATCGGTGTGATGTATGCAGGTAAAGTGGTCGAGAGTGGTCCGGTAAAAGCGCTGTTTGAACGAATGCTCCATCCCTACACCGAGGGATTGTTGAACTGCATCCCCAAAATTGAAGAAAAGTCTTCAAAACGGCAATTAAGACCGATAACAGGGGCCCTTCCCAGTCTCCTCAGACTCCCGCAAGGATGTATTTTCAGCCCGCGTTGCCCCTACGTACAGGATGTCTGCAAGCTGGAGGATCCTTCCTTGACAGTGGTTGATGGGGGGCGAAAAACGGCCTGCCTGCGCTGGAAAGAGCTGATATCAGGTCAGCTCCGTGACGGGGGGGGCGACCAAACAATAACAACCATCGATGCCGGCAGGCAAGAAGCATCCGATTCATCTCAGAATGGAAAACTAATCAGGCTTGATTCCGTCAAAAAATATTTTGGTGGCATCAGCATGTTTGAGCGGTTAATTGGAATGGAAGAAGATTATGTTCATGCCGTTGACGATGTTAGCCTGTCCATCGCTCCCGGTGAGGTTTTTGGGCTGGTGGGCGAATCCGGATGTGGAAAAAGTACCCTCGGGAGATCGTTGGTCAAGCTGTTGAAAATCACCGAGGGTAAAGTATGTTACGAAGATGAGGATATATGGAATTTCGGCAAAGGGCAGAACAAGACCTATCTCAATAAAGTGCAAATTATCTTTCAGAATCCGGATTCCTCCCTGAACCCCAAAAAAACGATCGGGGAGATTTTAGCCCGTCCCCTCCAGCTCTATAAAAATCTGAAGGAACCGGCGGTTGAACAAAGCGTCATTGAATTGTTGCAGATGGTCAAACTCAGGCCGAGCTATCGCTTCAGGTTCCCCTATGAGATTTCCGGCGGAGAAAAACAGAGAGTTGGCATCGCCCGTGCCTTTGCTGCCGATCCCCGCTTTATCGTCTGCGATGAGCCGGTGAGTGCGCTCGATGTGAGCGTGCAGGCCTCGATACTGAATCTGCTACTCGATCTCCTGCATAATTTTAATGTAGCCCTCCTGTTCATTAGCCACGACCTTTCGGTCGTCCAGCACATATCACACAAAATCGGTGTTATGTATCTCGGCAAACTCTGTGAAACGGGTGGCGTGGATCAAGTTTTTTCACCCCCTCATCACCCTTATACACGGGCTTTATTATCCGCTGTTCCCAGAATCGGCGCTGAAGGAGAACAGGAAGTCATCCGCCTTGTGGGTTCTGTCCCTTCTGCCAAAAACCCTCCCAAAGGGTGCCGATTCCACACCCGCTGTCCTGAAAAGATTGGATCGATCTGTGAGGAAAGGATCCCCCCTGCCTATGAACCCGCTTCAGGACATGTCATATCCTGCCACCTCTATGCCTGATTCCGATGACTTATCAACCCGTTTGACACCCCTTGAGATCTTTCGTGGATAGGGGATGCCGGAACTTATAAACGATAATAGAAAATACTTTAGCGAGGTGACAAGATGACATATCCAAAGGTCAATCTCCCCTGTACGGGTATCGCAACCTTCGGCAAATTTCCCATGTGTACGGAAATCGATCAAATATCGGCGGACATTGCTATTTTCGGAGTCCCCTGGGATGAAGGCGTTGGGTTTCGTCCTGGCTGCCGGATGGGGGCAAGGGCAATTCGAGAGTTCTCAACCCGCTTTACTTTTGGCGAACGCGGCGTGATTGAATCCGGCTATTGGGACATCGAGACAAAAAAGAGATATCTCAAGGATGTCTCTATCGTGGATTGTGGTGATCATGATATCCTGTATACCCGATTAGAAGAAACCTTTGATGCACTCACGGAAAATTTAGGAAAGATTTTAGGTAGAAAAACCTTCCCCGTCATCTTAGGGGGAGACCATTCCATTACTTTTCCAAGTGTCCGTGCCTTTAAGGAATCAGGTCCCCTGAATGTCTTTCATTTTGACGCCCACCTTGACTATAATGACGATGTTTGCGGTGTGAAATATGCGAATGGAAATCCATTGAAACGCGTATCAGAGCTTCCTTTTGTGGACCGGATCGTTCAGGTGGGCATGCGGGGTATTCGAGCCCGAGAGGATGCATACCAGGATTCTGAAAGCAGGGGGAATCTCATCATCCCTGCTTCCCAGGTCCGACAAGAAGGAGTGGAAGACATAATAGCCCGTTTTCCGGAAGGGAATAATATTTATGTAACCGTGGATATTGATGTCCTGGACCCCTCTATTGCCCCCGGGACAGGGGCTCCCTGCCCGGATGGGTTGCTATATCGAGAGCTAAAGGGTCTCTTGCAGGGGGTCACCGGACGTGGGAAAGTTATAGGGATGGATCTTGTTGAAGTGAATCCTCTTATCGATCCATCAGGACTTACGGCTTCAGTGGCTACGATGACCATCTTGGAGTTCTTGGCTGCAATCTTTGGTTGATTTTATCACAGCTTAGCCTAAAAGCTGCAAACGGTTTAATTTTGTCAAATAAGTCAGGGATGTCTCAAATATTTCGTGCGTTACTTATTTAAAAATGAACCTCCCGCACTTCCTCCTTTGCTGACAGAATTTTTAAGAGATCAACTTCCAATCATTGCTATCGTCTTCATTGCGGGCATCATCGCCAGCTTTCTGCAGCATGGATATCTAGCGGGGGGCGACCAACCCTTTTCCGTAGCCGGTGTCAAGGTTCCTATTTGGCATCTGCTTTGGATGGGATTCTGGACCGGTTACAGCCTGGCTTTGGTGGGAGAAGCCAGCGGTATTTTTTCCTTGCCTTATTCCATGTCGATTCTTCAATTTGCCAGCGTGGGCGTTAGTCCCACGGGTTTGATTACAACCCTCTTAAACCCTCTTGGGGCACTTCTGGGATATTACAGAAACAGGCAGTGGAATTTAGATCTTGCCATGGGACTTTGTTTGGGTGCAGTTTTAGGATCGCCCATAGGACCGTTCATACGGGTGTATTGCCTTAATGATCCAAACCCTTTCAAGGCGATTATCGGCATCTCCTTGTTTTTGATGTCGGTGCACCTGATTGTACAGATCACACCCTGGTATCTTCGGCGGACAGCTCGTCAAAGAGAATTTAAAAGGAAGTTTGATCAAGTAATAAGGGAACGCATCCAAGCCGGAAAGGCGCCCAGCGGTCTTCCCGATGATTTCAAAATTACCACTGTGGAAAAGTCTATTACCAAAGTGACTATAAGCTACTGGGATCAAACTCAAACCTTCAACGTCCCTATGATGGTTTTAATCGGCTTCAGCGTGGGCGTAGTCGCTTCAGCGCTAGGCGTGGGCGGTGGGTTTATGCTTGTTCCAATTTTGGTCACATTTTTTGGTTTGCCGATGTATGTATTGGTCGCTGCTACAATACCATTTGTCATCATACTCTCTTTGACAGGTCTATTTTCCTATGCAGTGATAGTACCATGGCTCACAGGTGCAGTAGCGGCGCCCGATTGGAGCTTTGGCCTTTTTGTTGCCTGCGGTGCAATCTTTGGGGCCTGGTTGGCTTCAAAAACTCAGCGATTTATCCCCGAAAAGCTTCTGAAACCCATGTTGGGAGTGGTTACTGGTATCGTGGGCGCTTTGTATGTGATTAATTATTTCTGGCATCTGCCTTTCAAGGTTTAGCTGAAAAAAAATGGGAAAGATCAAAGAGAAAGCGCTCAAGCTTATACCATATTTTCCTTTTCTAATTTTAGCGATCGCTGTCCTCGTTGCGGTCTATCATATTAAATACTACTGGTAAACCTGTGAACGGTTACAATATTGTTTCTCGTTTGGGCACACCTGCCTGGATCAGCAGCTGTTCGAGGTCTTCGTATTTTTGGGCTCCGGTCAGAGAGCGATCACCGATCAAAAAAGTCGGCACGGCGCTGACATTCAACATATGAGACCGCTTCCAATCATCGTTAACCGCTTTTTTGAAGGTCCGGTTATTGAGGACGCGCAAAGCCTCATCTCCGTTTAAGCCAACACCGGCGGCAATATCGACCAGGATAGCGAACTGAGCGATATTTTTCCCTTCTGCGAAATAGGCTTTAAAAACCGCATTGTGGAACTCTTCGCTTTTGGCCTGTTCTTCGGCCCATTTGCCCAGTTCCTGAGCCAATCGGCTGTTAAAGGTTTTTTTGCGATCACCCAGCGGCAGCCCCACACTATCGGCAACACTTCTGAGGCGGACCATCATCTGATCGATGTCAAAGTTGCGACCCGCAAAAAGCGCTTCCAACGTTTGTCCCTCCGGCGGTGTTTCCGGGTGGAGTGGAAATGCCGTCCACCGAAGATCAATTTGATATTCTTCTTGTAATTTTTCAACACGCCCGGTGATGAAATAGCACCAGGGTCAAATATAATCTGAAAATATTTCAAGCGTTTTTGATTCAATCATCTGTGTGTCCTTTCTTTTTTCCAAATGTCATTGCCGGATACGATAATCATTATTTGGTAAATATACCAGTTATGCTTGATATTATTCTTTAGAAATATTTTCCGCTCAACCTAGTATGCCATTATGACGCGGGGTGCGTCAATTTGACGCATTAGGCGTAATTATTTAGATTTATAGCTAATTTGTTGTTTTTTTAGCTATTCGGTGCGTCAATATGGCGTAGTTGTTCTGTAGGTGGTTATTTTTAGTTCAAACCACCGTAAAAATAACCTACTGTAATTTATTTATAAATCCGATTTCACCTTCTTTAGGTCCCAATCGGCACGGATGTTGCATTCGCAAATAAGGAGCTAAACTTAAGAAAGGAGGGTGTTATGGATTTATTGTGGAACATGAGCTTACAGGTCGCATTGATTTTAACGTTTATTTTCGGCATGGTTGGAATGGTGTTTTCTTCATTGCTCCTTATTTTCCCGAAACAGGCTGAATCTCTGAGCGGAGTATGCAACCGTTACGTCGATATTGATGACAAAATTAAGAGCGTTGATCGAAGGGTACAATTAGATACTTATTTTTACGCTCACAATATCGGCTTCGGGGTATGTCTGTTTTTCGGCTCTGTGGTTTCACTGATTTTCTTCATCTTGAATCTGGACCAATTCGGCGCCGGGGTGCACGGATTGAACAACGGGTTGTTCTTTTCCTCTATTTCCGTGATTTGGAAGATTGCAAGTTTGATCGGTGTTGTGCTTGGGATCATTCTGATATTCGCTCCAGACAAAATAAGAGGAATTGGAAATAGTGTGAATTCCTGGTTTGATACGGAGTCGATGATCAAGAGGCTCGACCGCTCTATCTATGAGCTCGATGTATTTATTTTCCGCAAGCCTGTCTTTCTGGGTTTGACAGGCGTTCTGATTTCACTGATAGTTCTGATTTCATCGATTATTATGCTTTCAAAATAGGGAACAAACTCATTAAAGCCTCAATAACCGAACGGTTTTTTTACCAAGCGCTTAAACCCAATCCGGCAGGCGCAAGCCAGAAAATGATCGCTCGCTGGGAATATAGCACTTAAGATCAATAACCGGGGAACCGTCCAGGGCGTCAATTTCGTCAATATAAATCGTATTTCCGGCGATCGACTCGATCTTGCACAAAGAGAATGCAATCAGATTGGGTCTCAGCGGGGAATGGGTGGCAAACACACCTGTTAAAGGATTGTTTTTATCCCCACGGGGATGTACACGCAGGACACTTCGGTTCTGCTCGGTATCGTTTTCATGAAACCAGTAGAATACGAAAATGTGTGAAAATTCTTCCAGCCCTAAAAGGGCGTCGTGATACGCCGCATCGATTTCAATCCCGACCTTTTGATTGGTTTTGCGAATACAGCCGACCGGATAAATTTCAAAATGGATTGACAATTCAGCCTCCTTCCGCGACTCGTTTCTGAACCCCCTCCAGGATTTGCGACATGGTGCTGCCGGCGGAATCATGAACCGCGGCATCCGCCAGGTGGTCATAGGGTGTAGGGTCGCGATTGAGAATGACCAGTTTGGCCCCTTTGTCTTTGGCCACCATGGGCATGGAGGCGGCCGGCTGCACCACAAGTGAAGATCCGATGACAATAAACAGGTCACACTTTGCCGAACGATGATACGATTCGTCGGTTTCCGCTTTGGGCATGCTCTGGCCGAAGGATATCGTATCCGGCTTGAGCAGTCCCAGGCATTGGTCACAGCGCGGAACTTTGATCCCCTGGCTAATCATGGCCTGAACCGCTTCACGGGTATACCCTTTTTTGCATTCCAGACACGAAACCGAACGGGCCGTACCGTGAAGTTCGATCACCTTTTCAGGCGATGTACCGGCCAGTTGATGCAAGCCGTCTATGTTTTGGGTGATGAGACAATCGAGCTTGCCCAGCTTTTCCAGGTCAACAATGGCTTTATGGGCGGCATTGGGCTGAACATCCTTTAGAGAAAGGTGAAACTCGGTGCTCATCTGCCAGTATTTCTCACGCGCCGGCTCGCTGGCCAAAAACCGCTGGTAGGTAAAGTCTTCCGGATCATATTTTGACCAAATTCCCCCCGCGCTGCGGAAATCAGGGATACCGGATTCGGTACTGACACCGGCGCCGGTAAAGATGACAATTTTTTCAGCGCTTATAATGAGATCGACAATAAGCTTTATGTTATCCATCATTTCGATTCCCTTTTCTCTGCTATACAGTCGGATTCTTTAACGTACGATAATAACTGTCAGCCGTATATATGGCTGCCAGAGGATTATGACCCAACAGACGATCTTTGACGGCAAAGACGGTGCAGGGTGCTTTTGCGTATTTGAGAAAAAGCGAATCGTGCCCTACGCATAAGCCCATCATCACATTAAAATCCGTTTTTTCATGGTTTAACATATACGCCTGGGCAATAGGATTGCACATGGGCTCAAAAGCGCCGATATTAATCTTTTGGTCATCCTGTATATCGATTGCTTCTTTGGGTACCCGTCCGACTTTACAAATGGCTGAAAGTACCTCGAATCCGCTGGAGGAGAGGAGCTTCTCCACGACGTGTGCTTCTTTTCGAAGCCCGAGGCAAAACACAAACCCCAGGCGTTTGAAATTCATCCGATGAGCAAATTCGATGATTTCAACGATGCGCGGTTTGACCGGTTTCACCTGATCGTAGCCGAGCTCGCGGTTTGCATAACCTTCGCCCTCCTGGATAGAGGCTTGCTGTGCAAATTCAAACACCTCCGGTTTCTGAAGCTCCTCCGTCGCCTGTTCGATGGCGACATGGTTCTGCTGCGTGGGGCAAAAAGAGGGTCCTTTCCCTTCCTCATTTCGACATAACTGGTTTTGAGCGTCGACATGACACCTTGCACATCCGGGTAGTTCATGTTCCATATTAATTCTCCTCTTCTAATGGCTTCCGCCTGAACGTATCCATACGGTAATCACCTAGCCCGGATAAACCGGAAATCACAAATTTTAAGTATCAAATTACAAATAAATTCCAAATTACAATATCCAAATTTCAGATAAGATCAAAAGACAAAGGTTTGGAATATTATTCATTGTGATTTGCCTTTTGGTTATTGCCAATCAACTCGTTAGCCTGAAACCATCCAGCGCTTCCAAAACGGCCTCTTTTATGTCTTCATCGGGCGTTTCCAAAAGCACGGATTTGAGGTAAGGAATGACTTCCGGGTTGCCGGATTGGCCTAAAAGATATATGAGATCGCCTTTGACCCTATCCTCGACTTCCCGATAGTTCTGCCACAGAAAAGAAGTCATGTGTGCCGCAAGTGGGCGGTCACTTTCAGCAATAATTTCAAAAACCACCATGGCCCCCAAACGTACCGGCCATTTGTCGTGTATCAACAGCGGTAGAAAACCTGGGAAGATATTTTGATGATCGAGCATCATTTGAGCAACCTGCGATGCCAAGCCCTCCTTTAACATACCCCTTAACGATGCAGCGCTAAGCCGGGCCGGATCGCGGTGCACTATAACCTCGACGATCTCGGCTGTTGTAACCGATCCGTCCCATCGAAAGCGGTCATCCAGAATAACCGTGGGGGCCGACTGGATTTTATCTGCTTTGGCCATTTCCGGAAACATGATCCCATCAATGATTGTCAGTTTGATATGATCGTTTGCTCTCGCCAGGGCGATCAACGGCTCTACCGTGGCGGGACAAAAGGGACACTCAGACGTGATATAGATCTTTATGAGCGCCGGAGTCCTCAAATCTGTGAGACGATTCCGCAAAGACGGCGAAAGCAGTCCGGGAGGATCATTGCTTCCTTCGAAGGCCTGCAAAAAAAGCTCAAGCTCCTTGCCGGTCGGAACCGCATGATAGCGGATATTCTGCAAATGAAGGGAAGGAAACTCGGTTCCGGTGGGATCTTCGTCTATCACTTTGAGCTTAGGAGTAATTTGGATGAGGTGGTCACAAAATATACGCAATGCCTGGCTGCGGTTTTCTTGCGTGACAGTCAATCCCAGCTGCACCTCTTTTGAAAGGGATTCGGCCCACTGGGCGATTATATTCTGGTCTGCTGAGGTCATAATGATTGAAGCTCCCCGCGGCCCCGATAAAGCGGGATCTCCGCTTCGCTGTGACAGGCCCCGGGGAATACGCTCGCTTTAGGAGGCGGGGCTGTCGCCATCTGGTATGGGGGAATAAACTGCTACCGGCGTCATTCTATGCCGTCCCAATTGTGGGATGCTGGTGAATTTCATCGAATCCCGGACGGATAAAATCCCTGGCATCCGGAAAGGTCGTTTCGATTGACCGGCGAAGCTGCTTGAGATGAATCAGAATTGTGGAGATCGAATTCCGAGACTGGGGCACACAATTCACCAACTCGCTCCAGGCCGCCATTGATCGATCGACACCGATAAGGGCTACTTTTGCTGATCCGTCGGAATCTTTTGGAAATCCTTCATCGATTTCCATGTGTTCTTCGATTTTGCCATGCAGGGCACGTGTGATTTTGACATAAATCTGATGCTGATACCATCGGATGACTTCAACCATATCGCTGGCTGAAATAGCGGTTGCCATGCCCTGGAACACATTTTCAGTCGAATCAAACCAACGATTAGCCAGGTTTGCATAATGTCTGGCGGATTGCGAGCAGTGATGATTCTTTATCGCTTGGCGATTGATCTTCTCATTTTCCGTGGTCGCCTCGGAATCGATGGCATCGAGGTCGATACCCTGTTCAACAGCCATTTCCTCCACCATTTCGATGGTCACCTTAAAAATCTCATGAAGTTTTTCCCAAAAAGCATTACTGGTAATGTCATGCAATTCGGTGTCGCCTATCTGCTCGGCTCCCAAAGCGAAATTCATACGGCGCGAGGTAAAAGGGCAGCGCTCACACCAGCGGTCACAGTAATTATAAATTCCGGAAATAAATTCAGGCGATTCAGCCAATTTCTTCAGTCTTTCTTTATCCATATTCGTATTTTATAAACCCTTCTCCGATAAAGACCCCAACGATAATCAACGGCGCCAGGGCGCCTGTATATGTTAAGGTGCCAAAGGCCAGCCTTCCGGTTGCGTTATATATCAGCCCGATTTTTGAAAGGCAACCCGGTCAACAGCTTGATTTTAAAAAAAAACGGCTTATTTTTTGATCTGTGACGGAAAAACCCGCTTCAGGTATGCCAACATTTGATAATCGATGCCATGTATAAGATATTAAAACGAGAAGAAATGGCCGACAACACCGTCGTCCTCAATGAGATTGAGGCGCCGCTTATTGCCCAAAAAGCCCAGCCCGGGCAGTTTGTTATTTTAAAAGCCAATGAAACCGGGGAGCGCATTCCCCTTACGATCGCCGATTCGGATAAGGAGAGAGGTTCGATAACGGTGTTGTATCAGGTGGTCGGCAAAGGAACCCGATTGTTTAAGTCGCTTTTGGAAGGGGAGAGCTACCAGGATGTGATCGGGCCTTTGGGGAGGCCGACGCACCTGGAAAAGGTCGGGACGGTGGTATGTGTGGGCGGCGGAACCGGTACCGCGGTTTTGCATCCCATTACGCGATCGTTGAAGGAATTAGGGAATCATGTGACTGCAATTGTCGGTGCACGCAATAAAAACCTGCTTATTATGGAGGACAAGATGCGCCATGCTGCCCATGAACTCCATATCTGTACAGACGACGGATCGTACGGACATCATGGGCTTGTGACCGACGTTTTGAAACCTATTTTGGAAAAAGGGGATGTCCGACTGGTGGTTTCCATCGGTCCGGTACCGATGATGAAGTTTGTTTCCAAGCTTACACAAGATTTTGGAGTAAAAACGATTGTGAGTCTGAATCCGATCATGGTCGATGGCACCGGTATGTGTGGCGGCTGTCGGGTAACGGTTGGCGGCCAGATGAAATTCGCCTGTGTTGACGGACCCGAATTTGACGGTCACGAGGTCGATTACGACGAATTAATGCTGCGCCTCCAGGCTTACAAGGATGAAGAAAGACGGGTATATGACGAGAATTGCCGGCTGAGGGGTGTCCAGCGCGGGTAAACCAAGCCGAAATGGAGTGTTTTGAACCGCAACAGCGAGCGCATTCCCCGTGGCTTGCCGCGGGGTTAGCGAGCGAATCAAAAATTAGACCTAATTCCTTACGGGGGAAGATTCCCCGTAGCTTGCTGCGGGAAGCTTCAATTTGGCTCTTCAGGGCAAATCATTTGAATAAGAACAACACGGATAAAACAAAACCCTCCCGACAGGAGATGCCGGAGCAGGCGGCAAAAGATCGTCGGCGAAATTTCAATGAAGTCCCACTCGGTTACGACCCGGAAACCGCCCGCACGGAAGCGCTGCGCTGTATACAGTGTAAGAAGCCGGGCTGTGTAAAAGGCTGTCCTGTGGGGATCGACATCCCCGGATTTATTAAATGTATCGGCGATGGAGATTTTAAACACGCCACGCGCACGCTTTGGAAAAAAAATGGCCTTCCGGCGGTCTGCGGCCGTGTGTGTCCGCAGGAAATCCAATGCGAAGGTGGTTGTATTCTGGCCAAGAAAGGAGATCCGGTTGCCATCGGCAATCTGGAAAGATTCGCGGCCGACTGGATGAGAGAAAATGCGACCGAAGAGCTTCCGCCCAAACAGGCCTCAACCGGAAAACAGGTGGCCGTCATCGGTTCAGGACCGGCCGGATTGACGGTGGCCGCTGATCTGATTGTCAAGGGTCACGCCGTTACGATCTTTGAGGCTTTTCACAAGCCTGGTGGCGTACTGGTTTATGGTATCCCGGAATTTCGCCTTCCCAAAGATATCGTGGCTCAGGAAATCAATTTCCTGGAACGTCTGGGAGTCAAGATCGACTTTAATTCGCTGGTCGGTAGAACCGTGACCTTGGATGAATTGTTTGAACAAGGCTACGATGCAATTTTTATCGGTGTCGGGGCAGGGCTGCCGCGATTCATGGATATTCCCGGAGAAAATCTTGTCGGCATCCTATCGGCCAATGAATATCTGACGCGAACGAATCTGATGAAGGCATACCGATTCCCGGAATACGATACCCCCATTCCGCGCGGAAAAGACGTGGTTGTGATCGGGGCCGGGAATGTCGCCATGGATTCGGCCCGAACAGCCTTGCGTCTGGGTGCTGATCGGGTTCGAATTGTATATCGTCGTTCAAAGGAAGAAATACCTGCCAGGGAAGCCGAAATTCATCATGCCGAAGAGGAAGGAATCGAGTTTACGTTTTTGACAAGCCCGGTGCGTTATCTGGGGAACCCGCAAGGCCGATTGACGGGACTGGAGTGCATCCAAATGGCGCTGGGTGAACCGGATGATTCCGGACGTCGCCGACCCTTCCCGATAGAAGGCTCCCAGTTTGAGATCGCATGTGATCAGGTGATCGTTGCGCTTGGATCGGGTGCAAATCCAGTGCTGACCAGTGTCACACCCGATATGCAGCTGAACAAGCGCGGTTATATCAAATCGCAACCGGATACCTGTAAAACGACGAAGAAAGGTGTCTGGGCCGGTGGTGATATCGTCACCGGAGCGGCAACGGTAATCCTGGCGATGGGCGCCGGCCGCAGGGCAGCCGATTCGATTGATAATTATTTGAAATTGGGGTGGTAAACAGCAGCCGTTGACGATTTTGTGCCCCCATTTGCCATAAGCTGTTTAGAAAACATTCACAATCCAAGCCCGGATAAACCGAAAATCACAAATTCCAAGCACCCAAATTCCAAATAGATCCCAAATTACAGTATCCAAATCTCAGAAAAGATCAAAAGACAATTGTTTGGAACTTTGAATTTTGGTCATTGGTATTTATTTGTTATTTGGACTTTCCACTATCTTATTCAACAATAGTTGACTTTGGCGTTACCGTACGAAATACCTCGATCATCAAAATTGAATTTAAAGTTAAACTAGGTTATGGAAGGAATCCGTATGCGGTTATCTTAAGGAGCGATTTCCCATGTACAGTGATTTGAAGGGTAAAACGGCGGTCATTACGGGCGCCGGTAAAAAGGACGGAATCGGGTATGCCATTGCCGAAAAACTGGCTGCCGGCGGAGCCAATGTGGTTTTGGCCGATCTGGTCGAAAGCGAGATTCAGGGCAACCCGCTGAAAACGGGCAATCGGGATGAGATGACGGCGCTGGCACGGGACCTGGCAGAAACTTATGCGATCGAGGCACTGGCCCTAAATGTAGACATAACGGACAGCCGTACCGTTGAGCACTTGGCAAAGATAGTGAAAGAGCATTTTGAAACCATCGACATTCTGTGCAATAACGCGGGGACTGTGTTTGGGGTTCCGAGCGCGGTCCACACCTATGAAGAAGAAGCCTGGATGAAAACCATCGACGTCAATCTGCATGGGGTCCTGCGTGTCTCCAAAGCCATCATTCCGATGATGATGGAAAAAGGAGGGAGCGTCATTAATTCCGCGTCTCAGGCCGGGAAAAAACCCCCCTTGTTCAATGGGGCTTATGCGGCAGCCAAAGCCGGCGTCATCATGATGACCAAGGTCATGGCCTGGGAGCTGGCCGATGCGGGGATACGCGTAAATGCAATCTGCCCGGGAATTATAAAGACCGGATTTACCGATTGGCGATTTGAACTGGAGGCCCGATTTCTCGATTCGACGCCTGAGGAGAGACAGGCCGAAAAATGCAAAGATATCCCCCTGGGGAGAATCGGCACAAGCGCTGAGGTCGCGAATCTGGTGGCGTTTTTAGCTTCAAGCGAATCATCCTATATCACGGGGCAGGCCCTGAATATCACCGGCGGACAACTTATGGAAATCTAGAGTATGGAGGTTTTAATGGAAGCGAGCACGGGAGCACAACTTGCAGCCGAAGCATTAATTCAAAAAGGTGTTCAATTTGTTTTTACCCTCAGCGGCGGTCACATAACGCCGATTTATCAACATCTGGAGAATTCTGCGCTGACCCTGTTTGACACGCGACATGAACAGGCAGCGGTTTTCATGGCCGAAGCCTGGGGCCGCATGACCCGCAAGCCGGGTGTGGCCATGGTTACGGCCGGACCCGGTTTTACGAATTCGTTATCGGCCATCGCCAATGCCAGGTTTGCTAATTCGCCGCTGTTACTGATCTCCGGCTGTGTGGGCGTTGAGTGCATCGAAAAACTCGACCTTCAGGACATGCGCCAGGCGCCGGTTATCGAACCCATGGTGAAAAAGGCCTTGGTGTGCCACAAACCGGAGCGGGTGGCGGAATTTGTCGATCAGGCGTATCGTGTGGCCGGGAGCGGGCGCCCCGGCCCGGTATATCTGGAATTGCCGGTGGACGTACTGAACGGCAGCCTAAATGCGGATGAGGCGCGCAGACCCCATACGGTAATCGAATCGCATCCGGTTGATCTTGAAAAGGCCCGGCTAATCCTCAATCTGATCGAAAATGCCCAAAAGCCTGTGCTGATAGCCGGCAGTGGTACATGGTATGCGGATGGGGGGCGAGAGCTGGTGGAATTTGTGGAAAAGACCGGAGTACCGGTCTTCACCTCGGCTAGCGGTCGTGGATCTGTTCCCGACACGCATCCGTTGTGTTTTGAATCCTCCCTGGCCATCCGGCCCGGGGCGGCGCTGTTTGCCAATATGAGTGCGGACCTGATTGTGTTTCTGGGCACGCGCATGAGTCTTTTCTACATTTTTGGAGATATCTTCAACAAGGATGCCAAGATCATCCATGTAGACATCGAGCCCGAGGAGATCGGTCGAAACCGGAGCGTCGATTATCCGGTGGTGAGCGATGTCAGAGAATTGCTCAAAGCCTGCAATCGGCTGATACGAAAAAACAGACTGGGGGAAAGTTTCCCGCAGCGATTTCAAGGCTGGGTGTCGGAACTTCAAGAAGCGGACAAGCAAGGAAAAGCCCAGGCCCAGGCGGACTGGGAGAGTACAAATGTACCCATCCATCCATTGCGGCTTGCCCGTGAGATCGATGCGTTTATGAATCGGGAGGAGGATATCGTCGTCGCCGACGGGGGTGACACACAGATTTGGATGGGGATGACGCGCACCGTGCGCAAGCCGGGTCACTATTTGGATGCCGGGCTCTACGGGTGTCTGGGGGTTGGATTACCTTACGCTAATGCCGCCAAGCTGATGAATCCGAAGAAACGGGTGTGCCTGGTGACCGGAGATGGTTCGGTCGGCTTCAACTTTATGGAATTTGAGACTGCGATTCGGAAACAATTGCCGGTCGTTGTGATTGTCAGCAATGATCTCGGCTGGGGCATGATACGCCACAGCCAGGAATTGCGGATCGGGCATGCGATCGAGACCGGAACCTATATCGGCAAGGTGGCATACCATGAAATGGTCACGGCATTGGGTGGAGACGGTTATTATGTGGAGCAACCCGATGAGATCAGGCCGGCACTGGAAACGGCCTTTGCATCGGGGAGACCTGCCTGTATCAATGTCATGACGGATCCAACCACCGTCAGTCCTGGGAGTGTGGCGTTGTCCAATCTGGGCGGATACAAAGCTTAGATAGTCTCCATCCATAAATGGTCTTTTTTGCGTTGGACGGCGTTCTCCGCGGGTTTCCGGTTGCGACGTACACTGAGTACGCCTCACCGCAAACCCTTGTGCGGCCTTGTTCAACACAAAAAATCCGCATTTCTGAATTGGACACTTTAGAGTACCATTATTTAGTCGTGGATAGACAATAGGTAATACAAGGAGAAAAGATGGACGCCACAGCGATAGATCAAATTCGACTTAATTTCAATCCGCAGGGTCTTTTAATCATTAATGCGGCCATCGGTCTGATGATGCTGGGCGTCGCCCTCGATTTGAAACTGGATGATTTCAAGCGCATTGTCAGGGCGCCTAAAGCCCCTGTAATCGGGCTGACGGCACAATTTATTTTATTGCCGGCATTTACGTTTTTATTGACCTTACTGATTCGTCCGCACCCTTCCATGGCGCTAGGCATGATTCTTGTGGCTGCCTGTCCGGGAGGAAATCTATCCAATATTATGACTTATTTGGCCCGCGGTAATAGTGCCATTTCCATCAGTATGACCGCGGTGTCTACAGCAGCCGCAATCATAATGACGCCCCTCAATCTGGCGGTATGGGGTAGCCTTAATCCGGCCACCGCTCCCATTCTGGAGCGCGTTCAACTCAGTCCCTTTGATGTATTTGTCACTGTCTTTGTTATTTTGGGGATTCCTCTGGTCATCGGTTTGTGGCTTTCGCGTCAATTTCCAAAGCTGGCCGATAGAGTGCGTAAACCGTTCAGAATCTTCTCTCTGATCTTTTTCCTCCTGATTGTAGCGGGTGCTTTGGCGGCCAACTGGTCAATATTCTTAAAAGTCATCGGCCTGGTATTTTTCTTTGTGCTGGTGCACAATGCCTTGGCCTTGAATTTGGGTTACTGGTCGGCACGGGTGATGGCGCTTCCCCCCGCTGATACCCGAGCGGTAGCGATCGAGGTGGGGATTCAGAACTCCGCGCTGGGTTTGGTCCTGGTGTTTAATTTTTTTGACGGTCTGGGAGGAATGGCAATCATTGTCGCCTGGTGGGGCATTTGGCATATTATTGCCGGCCTTATTACGGCTGGGATTTTTGGGGCACGACCGTTGAAGCAAACAAAGTCAATGGAAGAGTGAACTCAGATTAGGATTTCGACTGGACACAAATGGCACCGGGGATAAGAAGAAGCTTCAAAGATAAGGTTGTCGTCGTCACCGGGGGCGCCAGCGGGATCGGCAAAGCCATCGGCATGAAATTTGCCGCAAACGGTGCCAGGATCGCACTGATTGATATGGACGCAGAGGGTCTGCGGGTCTGCGAAAAAGAGTTCGCTAAAAAGGATTGGGATGTGGCAGGTATTGCCTGTGACGTTACCCGTGAGAATGAATGCATTGCAGCCATGAATAGCGTCAAAACGCATTACGGCGGTATCGATGTGCTGGTGAACAACGCCGGGATTACGCTGAGAGACGCTTTTTTGCATACGGAAACGGTTGCCTATCGGCAGGTGATGGAGGTTAATTTTTTTGGTACGCTTTTCTGTACCAAGGCTGCCATGGAAAACCTCATTGCAAGCAAAGGAATGCTCATCGTCATTTCGAGTATTGCCGGCGTGGCCCCATTACCGGGCCGCACCGGCTATTGTGCCAGCAAGTATGCCCTGCACGGGTTGTTTGAAACTTTGAGAATCGAGCTGAAAACCCATGCCGTACATGTACTGATTGCATGCCCGACCTTTGTGAAAACGAACCTCCAAATCCGCGCCCTCGGCGGGGATGGAAAGCCTGCCGCCCATCCTCAGTCCACGATGGGGAAAGTCCAGTTGCCCGAAAAAACGGCAAAGGTTATTTATGCGGCGGCAATCAAAAACAAGAAACGTGTCATTTTAACTCCTATGGGCAAAGCGGCCTTTTGGCTGAACCGCCTGATGCCTGAAATGTATGCCCGTGTCATTGCCAACCGGTTTATATCGGAACTTGTTTGAGTAAAAGTGTGCTTTACTCATGCTATTTCTCTCGATGGCCCCTTTACCAAACGCCATCAATTGTGTTATACTACTGTCCTGAAGTAACCCTTTTCTTTTAATTACACACGACTCAAAACGACGATGCATATATTTGCCATTATCAGTGATTTGCGTTTCCAGGATATTCTGGACATTCTGTTTCTAACCGTTGTGGCCTATTATCTCTACCGCTGGTTTCGCGGAACGAAAGCCTATAAGGCTTTGATAGGATTGGTGGCTTTAGGGGTCGTGTATACCGTAGCAGACTCGTGGGGCTTCTTTCTGACAACCTGGGTTTTTCAACTTTTTTGGCAGGTCCTTGTAATTTTGCTGATTATCCTTTTTCAATCCGAAATCCGGCAAGTATTGGAGCGGGTAAATCCATTAAAGGCGTTCGGTCTGAGCAAAATGTCCGGGACGGAACCGTGGACTCAGGCGTTTAGCAAAGGAGTCTTTGAACTGGCCCGGCAAAAGATCGGCGCTCTGGTCATCATCGAACGCACCGATCGGGTGGACGAACTGGTGACAGGCGGTCAGGCACTGGATGCCGAGCCGACACCGAGTATTTTATTGAGCATTTTTCAAAAGAACTCACCTTTGCATGATGGGGCCGTTCTCATCAAAACCGGACGGATTTCTCAGGTGACCAATTATCTTCCGTTAAGCTCATCAGAAGGGCTTCCGAAGAGATGGGGGACCCGCCATCGGGCGGCATTGGGTCTTTCAGAACGGTCCGATGCCTGGGTTGTCCTGGTTTCGGAAGAAAGCGGAGAGGTTGCCATTGCCCGGGAAGGGAAATTAGAGCCGGTTAACGATGCACAGCGAATGTCTCAGATGGTGCTTGAAGCCTCAAAACCATTAAACCCACTCCCGGGGGAATGGTGGGAAAAGGCGCTCTTTCTGTTGACCAACCGATGGCCGGCCAAAGCCTTGTCTCTGACCCTTGTGTGTGTCCTGTGGCTCATGCTGGCCGGTCAGCAAAATTTTGAGGTGCGTCTGAATATTCCGGTTGCGCTAGAAAATCTTCCGGAAACGATACAGGTGGCAGAGCCGGTGAATCCCGAAGTCAATGTGATCATTCGTGGGCTTCGTAAAGATGCCAGTACATTGCGAAAAGAAAATGTACGCGCCTACATTGACCTCGCGATGGCTCGGGCCGGCATCTGGTATTTTCGTGTCACCCGCGATCAGATCATTTTGACAAACGACCGCCTTTTTGTGGTGGGCATCAAACCTTCGGAATTTAAATTCGATCTGAAGGAGAAGCTAGTTCGCTAGCATTATTTAATAAATGTTCCCTGTCGATACTCCTCAAATGCCACATCGAGTTCGGCTTGTGTATTCATTACAATCGGTCCCTGCCATGCAACCGGCTCATTTAAGGGACGGCCTGAAATCAATAGCAACCGCAACCGTTTCTCACGGCTGAATATTTTCACCCGCTCACAATCGCTAAACAGCGCCAGATGCCCGTTGGGGACCTCTTTTTCCGGCTCCGAACCGAAATGCGCATTCCCTTCGATGACATAGGCGAATACTTTGAATCCGGCTTTGATCTGCCTTTCATATTCACTGTGAGGAGACAGTGCGATGTCCAAATATTCAGTTTCAACGGCCAAATCCTGAACCGGTCCGAGAGTCCCGTCGATTTCACCGCAAATGATTTTAACGGATACATTCGGTGAGGGTGAGAACTCGAGGATCTGATCTTTTTTCACATCCTGATAGTGCGGATCGATCATTTTGCGGGAAGCGGGGAGATTGATCCACAACTGAAACCCGCGCATACGGCCGTGATATTTTTGAGGCATTTCTTGGTGGATGATCCCGCTACCGGCGGTCATCCATTGTACATCGCCTGATCGGATAATTCCCAAGTTGCCGATAGAATCGCCATGTTCAACTTCACCTTGCAGCATATAGGTGACGGTTTCGATACCGCGATGCGGATGCCAGGGAAATCCCGCCAAATAATCATCGGGATTTTCGGAGCCGAAATCATCCAGAAGTAAAAAGGGATCCAGCAATGGGACTTCATCGTGGCCAAAGACACGTCTTAAACGCACCCCGGCGCCTTCCATTGTGGGACGGTTTTGGAGTATCTTTACAATCTGACCGGTTGTCTCCATAAGCATTCTCCCCGGTGAATTTATCTTTACTACAAAACACTTTTAATGAATTCATTTATTTTGGTATTGGCCTTATGTGCCAGTTGAATCGGAAATGCGTTAAAGGCATGAATGCCGCCGGCATAGACCGCCAGCTCAGATGGGTTGCCGGAGGCAAGCCAGCGCATATGCATGAAAAGGGAATCATCCAAAAGCGGATCTAAGGTTCCGATGGTAAAAAGCGCAGGCGGCATATTCATAAGATCGGCAAGAAGCGGAGAGACGTCCGGATCGGAGAACTTGTCTGCCGGGGCGTAGTTATTATGGAACCATTCCACTATTTTGGTGGTTAAAATCAGGTTCCGTTCACCCCATCGCCGGCAGCTGGGTGTCATGGATAGATCATAGCCGCCGTAGGTCAGAACCGCTCCTGAGAATTCCGTAAAGGCATGCCGGTCCCGCATTCTGAGAAGTGTGACAGCCGACAGATTGGCCCCGGCGGATTCTCCGCCAATCACAATCCTTTGAGAACCGAATTCGGAAAGGCTGTTTTCGGCCAGCCATAAGGCAACGGCTTCGCAGTCATCCGGACCCGCAGGGTAGGGATTTTCGGGGGCTTTACGATAGTCAACGCTCACCACAGCAACGTTGCACGCCTTGCCGACACCGACGATGGTCTCATCGTAATGATCGGCATGGTTGAGCACAAATCCACCTCCATGTATATGGAGATAGACACCTTGCACTGCCTGGGGAATAAAAACACGAACGGGAATGTCTCCGCAGGGACCCGGAATGACACGCGTCTGAGCTTCTTTTAGTCTTTTAATGGGGCCAAATACGGAATGCCCCGCCTCGCGCGCTTTGCGAATCACCGGCGGTTCAAACGTGTACAGCGGAGGCAATTCGGATAGTTGTTTCTCGATGTTGTCGTTGAATGCCTTGGTTTCCGGGTCGATGGATTGGGGATCAAATTCAGTGTGATTCATTTTGGGCTGAGCAGACATGGGATTTTTCCTCCGATCGTATTTTTTTGCTAAGCGGTATTGCCGGATTGAAGACTCTCGGCTTCAAGATGTTTTTGCCAATGGACGATGGAATTGGCATAATAAGAAAAAATATCGGTAGAATCGGCATGTACCCGAAATAAACCTTCTGATTCGATAAGCATCTGTCTTAAAATGAGCATCTGGAAGGCAGTTGAAATTGCGATCTCCAGTCCCCGGGTGGGAATCAGTATCGGTGCGCCCTGTTTGCGGAGTTCTTCGATTTTAGCATTGGCCCGGGTCTTGACATCGAATTCGCTAAGCCAGTCATGGCGGAATTGCAGCAGGACGGAGGCCACAATCGAAATCGGCAGAACCGGGATGACCTGCTCAAGGGATTCCATAAGCTGATGTCCAAGTTCCTGCACACAAGTAAAGCGGTCATCACGCGATATTTGGGAAAGGTTGATCTCCTTTTGGCTGCAAAATCGGCGTACCGAAACAGGGGTGCCGAAATTGACACAGGCAAACCCAAAGCGGTGCCAACGATGAAAAGCCATCTGCATCAGATTATGTCCGATAAAGCCCACCACGGTTTTGATCACAAACCATTTGCTCCGTTTTTCAGCCAGTGGATCAAGGGAGCGTACCAGGCTCCGGTCCTCCAAGGTACGGTCATAATTGATCCCCACGGGGATAAAGACGATATCTCGATCAACTTCCCGATCATAACTGCGCAGCATATAATCCAAAATGCCAAGCTTGGGCGGCCGCATGCGGCCATCACGGCTTAAGCCTCCCTCCGGGAAAACAGCCTGACAGACGCCTTCCTTGGTGGCCATGTGTACATATCGTTCCAGCACAAGGCGATACAAAGGGTTTTGAGAATTTCGGCGTATGAAATATGCCCCCATGGCCCGAATTAACGTTTGCAGAGGCCAAATCCGTGCCCATTCGCCTACCGCGTAAGAAAGCGTGGTTCGCTCGGCGGCCAGAAAAGAGACTAAAATGTAGTCCATATTGCTGCGATGATTCATCAGGAAAACGACCGTGGCATTCGGGTCGATGGTTGCCAGTTGTTCGTCATTTACCTCACCCACGCGAACCCAATACAGAAGCCGGGCGACTTTCTTGGCGATCCAGTAGCCGGTTCGGAAATAGAGATAGGCATTGAAAGAAGGGACGATTTCCTTGGCATAGGTGAGAATTTCAGCCTGAATTATGGCCCGCGGCATTTCCCGCTCCTGTGCGGCCGTCTGTATGGCTTCAATCACTTTGGGGTCGTATACGAGACGATCGATCAGTACCTGTCGCTTGGTGAGTTGAAACGGTCGGATTTCGATGTCAAGACGGCTGCCGATTTCGTCCAGCACCCGATCGATTTTACGACGTAAAAACCAGCGTACGCTGGGAATCAACAGCCGTTCGAGGGTCATCCAAATGGTGATCACCAAAAGAAGTAAAAAAAACCATAAGGGGATGTTAACGGCGTTCGTCATGCGGTTGGCCTGTCACACGGCTTGAGAATGTTTTGCGCTTGTCTTAATGATCGCTTTGGCCGGAATAAGCCCGGTCGCACTGGCTGAGACAATATTACCGGCAACGCCCGGTCCGTCGCCGGCCACATACATGCCTTCGATTTTAGTCTGGAGGTCGTTGCCGGTTTCGATTTGAGTGGCAAAAAATTTAATTTCCGGCGCGTATAAAAGGGTTTCATCGTTGGAGACCCCCGGAACCACATGATTCAATTTGCCCAGGCCTTCGATGATGTTGGTCAAAATTCTTTCCGGCAGGGCCATGGCAATATCACCGCAAACCACATTTTTCAGGGTCGGTTCGATATAACCTTTTTGAATTCGCTGCCAGGTACTTCGCCGCCCCCGCTTGAGATCACCGAAGCGTTGCAGGATCGGTTTGCCGCCGCCGATTAAGGTGGCTAAACTGCCGATGGCTTCGCCATAGGCCTGATTGTCGGTTACCGGCTCGGTTAAGACAACCTTGGATAAAAAGGCGAAATTGGTATTGTCCGATTTTTTCTTGCGGTAAGCATGACCATTGACACAGACGAAATCGACGTAATTTTCGATAGTCACAAACCCACCGCTATTAGTGCAGAACGTCCGGGTTTGGTCATCATATTTCGTGGTTTGGACAAAAAAGGTGGGGTCATATATAATTTCGCACAGATCCTGCATGATGTCGTTGTGAACCTCGACCCGAACCCCGACTTCAATTCCGCGATGGGTCAGTCCAAGATCATATTTTTGGGCCAGTTTACCGATCCAGTCTGCACCGCCGCGACCGGGGGCTAAAATTACCTGGTCCGCAAAATACGATTTGCGATTGGTAATGACGCCGGCGACACGATTTTTTTCGACAATGACATCGCGCACTTCCTCAGAGGTGTGTATAGTGACCCCATTGGACTTAAGGTAGTCCGTCATTCCGGCAATGCGGTCCGGCAGAATGTCACTGCCGATGTGTTTCTGCTTGATAATGAGGAGATCGATACCATAGCGTTTGGCAGACTTGCGTAGATTTCGGGCGGATTCCATGTCGGTGGGATAAACAGGGCTATCCATTCCGAACCGGTTGAACAACTGTTCCGTTTCGTCAATAAGCGCAACGGCGGCGGAGGCCGGCATAAACTGGGCCAGATCGGTTTTGCCCAGCTTATGGATATAATTAAGTTTGCCGTCTGAAAATAATCCAGCTCCGCCAATTCCACACAAGATATGACACGGCTTGCAGCGCATACACTCCTTAGTGTGATTGCTGGGGCATTGGCGGTTTAAAGAGGCTTTCCCCTTTTCGATAATGAAGATTTTTAAGTCTGAATTCTCGCACAAATAGGTTGCAGCGGACAATCCCGCCGGGCCGCCTCCGACAATGATGACGTCGAAGTCCGGTTTCTTAGCGGCAGTTTTCTTCTTTGACATTTTATCCCCTTCGATATCCAGGTGCGGCAATTCTTAATTTACAAAAAACCCAGGGTGCTCCAAATCCGGCCCAGAAGCCGATAACGGCATAGCGCACAAATCGGAAAAAAGCGGGTGCTTCGAGCCCGCTAAACGCTTTTCCTAATCCGAGTTTGAGGACGACCACGATGACGACACCCACAATAATGCGCAGTAGTCGTGTCCACCAGACGCCACCTGCCGTAAAAACGACCCAGCGGCGCTCAAGAGCAAATCCGACTCCCATCCCCATGAAGGCCCCCATGGCGGTCAGTCCGTTCTTGGTGCAGTTTGGAAATATTAAAACCAGTAGAATCGGCAAGATCAACGCCCAGCAGAGCTGCCCGGTGAGATTTTGTTTGGCTATAACGGTTTCCAAAGAAGATTCAAATCGAACATAAAACATCAACCAAATCCCCCCGATCAGATAGCCGCCCACAAGATCGGTTGGAAAATGAACCCCCAAATAGACCCGTGACAGAGGGATCAGCGCCATCAGCATTCCGGCAAGGATCCATCCCCAGGTTTTTCTGAGCCGGAATGCCAGATATCCCCAAACCACAACCGCCTGTTGGGTATGTCCGCTGGGAAATCCGCCGCCTCCGGTAGAAACAATTTGAATCACCCGGGCATCGTACGTAAAAGGGCGCGGCTGAGCGGCAATGACCTTGGCTATTTCATTAAAGTAGACCGATAAAAGAAACAAAACCGCCAACCCGACACCGGTGCGACGATCGAAACACCAATATACAAGGGGCACTAATACAATGAAAAAGCCTTCGTTTCCCAAGAAAGTCAAGGCGATAAAGGGCAGGTCCAGAGAGGGGCTCCCCTTCTGGAGCCACAGGATAACATTGATGCCCCAGGCCAACATGGTGTCGATGACTTATCTCCTCTATAGGCCTTTGTTATTTTCTATTACCAATCCACGACTAAATAATGGCACGTTAAAGTATCCAATTCAGAAATGCGGATTTTTTGTGTTGGACAAGGCCGCACAAGGGTTTGTGGTGAGGCGTACTTAGTGTACGTCGCAACCGGAAACCCGCGGAGAACGCCGTACAACGCAAAAAAGACCATTTATGGATGGACACTGGATTTTTCTTTAATTTCATATAAATTACCGTCGAAATCTTCAATAAAAACAAGGAGCGAATCCCCCTTGGGGACACGGTTGACCGGGAGGCCGGCAGCCCGGCAGCGTTCTAAAAAATCTTCGCGATCTTCGACTTCAAGGCAGAGGTGCTCCAGTGGATCGGTCGGCGGTTTGACATCATCGCTAATAAAAACTTCGATCGCAAAGCCGCTACCGGAAAAAACCAACGCCCGGCATTCAAGCGGCCGGTTAAAAATCTTTTGGGTCAGATCTTTGGGGAGGGTGGCTTCCTTGGTTTTTTGCAGCCCCAGAATCTGTTCGAAGAAGCGCTCTGCATTTATCAATGATTGGCTGACAAGCGCGGCGTGAACCAGTCGCATGGTGACTCCTTATCTAAGATTATGTAGGGCGATTATATAACCGTTTTTCGGTTTCGCCAAGATCTATTTGTAAAAACAAATAATAACCGGAGAGCCAGTTTCAAAACGTCCCATTTGGGCCAATCTTCGTGTTGGGCTCAAATTTCAATCCTCAAAATACTCAGTGTATTCCTCCGGTTGAAATTTTCGCCCGCCTTAACCTTGACCAAACTGAAACGTTTTGAGATTGGCTCCGGATTTATGAATTTGGAACAACTCGTTGACAGTGTGTGTGTTTTGAGGCACAAATAAAAGCATCGTATTGTGATATTTTTAACGTTCGGTATCTCCCGATTACATCGGGATTGCGCCGCTCGTAACAAATGCAAGGCGAAGTTCTAAATCGATGAGGAGGGTCAAATATGCAGGATGTTTATGAAGAATTACAGCAACGGTTGGACGATTTGGCGACGGGGTTTCCAGCCACGGAGAGCCGGGTCGAGATGAAAATTTTAAAACGCTTGTTTACGGAAGAAGAGGCGCAGATCTTTTTGCAGGTTTCACCCTTTCTGGAACCGACCGACGCGATTGCACCCCGATTGAACCGTAGCACGGAAGAGACGGCCGAAGTTTTGGAACAAATGGCAAAAAAGGGTCTCCTCTTCCGCCAGCGCAAAGATGACCTGGTGCGCTATGCGGCGGTTCCTTATGTGGTCGGTTTTTTCGAATACCAGGTCAATAATATCGATCCAGAGATTGCCCGGGATATGGAACAATATTTTGAAGCGGGATTTGGACACACGCTTCAGTCATTCAAAACCCCTGTCTTGCGAACGATTCCCATCAATTACCAAATTGCTGCGGAATGGCCGATCGCCCCCTACGAAGATGTCATGCAGATTGTAGAAGGGCAGGATGTCATTGCGATCGCCTCCTGTATTTGCCGAATCATGACGGACCATGTCGACCAGCGTTGTGACAAACCCAAGGAGAACTGCTTCACCTTTGGGTCGCATGCAAATTACTATGTGGAAAACGGTTTGGGCCGCTATATCAACAAAGAAGAGGCCAAAGAGATCATCAAACATAATGATGAGGCCGGTTTGGTAATGCAACCCTTTAACTCACAAAAAGCTGCGGGAATGTGCAGCTGCTGCGGTGATTGCTGCGGCATGCTCCGGTCCCTGAAAATGCAGCCTTCTCCGGCCGAAGCGGTAAAAAGCAACTACTATGCAAAAGTCGACGTCGAAGAATGCGTCGGCTGCGAAACCTGCCTGGACCGCTGTCAGATGGACGCCATCGCCATGGTGGATGAGATCGCTCAAGTTGATCTGAATCGCTGTATCGGTTGCGGACTGTGCGTTACGACCTGTACGGCGGAAGCGATGCAATTTGTTAAAAAACCTGAAACCGAACAGTATCTTCCACCCAAATCGGGAGGGGCCACTTATATGCGGATCGCCCAAGAGCGCGGCAAAATTTAATACCTGAGAGGGTGTCATGGTTAAAAACATTGAATCCATAATGAGCCCCCGGTCGATAGCGGTGGTGGGCGCCACAAACCGGGCCGGCAGCGTCGGACAAGCCGTTTTCCATAACCTTCTTGGTGCCGGATTTGAAGGGATTCTGTATCCGGTGAATCCCAAAGCCAGACATGTTAAAGGGGTGAAGGCATATCCCTGTTTGGGAGATATCCCCGACGAGGTCGACTTGGCGGTTGTTATCGTACCGGCCGGCATGGTGAAGCAGATTATGGAAGAAGCGGGTCGCAAGCAGGTCAAAGGGGTGGTTGTCATCACGGCTGGATTTAAAGAGATCGGGGGGCAGGGTGTTGAGCTCGAAGGAAGCCTCAAGGCGGTCGCCAAAGAATACGGCATCCGCATGGTAGGGCCGAATTGTCTGGGGATTATAAATAATAATGCCAAGGTCCGTATGAATGCCAGTTTTGCCCAAAAGATGCCCAACGCGGGAAACATCGCCTTTATATCTCAGTCAGGAGCCTTGTGTACGGCCGTACTCGATTATGCCGAAGGACGAAATATCGGTTTTTCCAAATTCATTAGTTTCGGAAACAAAGCCGATGTAAGCGAGATCGATCTGCTCCATTATCTCAAGGAAGATCAGGACACCCAGGTCATCCTCATGTACCTGGAAGATATCACCCATGGCCGAGAGTTTCTAGAAACCGCCCGCGAGATCACCTGGGAAGCTCGTAAACCGATGCTGGCCATAAAATCGGGTCGCTCGGTGGAAGGCGCCCGCGCGGCCGCTTCGCACACGGGTTCTCTGGCAGGATCCGACAGCACTTATGATGCGATCTTCCAGCAAAGCGGCATCCAAAGGGTTGAAGGTGTTAATGAGCTTTTTCACTATGCCCTGGCGTTTGCCAGACAACCGGTTCCCCGAGGAAACCGAATCGCCATCGTAACCAATGCGGGAGGTCCCGGTATAATGGCCACCGATGCCGCTATCCGTCATAACCTAAGCATCGCGCCCTTATCTGAAAAGACTCGCGAGGAATTGAAAAAAACCCTGCCGCCCACGGCCAGCATCCAAAACCCTGTGGATGTTATCGGAGACGCCACGCATGAGCGTTATGAAGTTGCCATCCGTCAAATTCTTTTGGATCCGAATGTGGATGGCGCTATTGTGATTCTCAGTCCCCAGGCAATGAGTGATCCGCTGGATACGGCTAAGATCGTTCCGCGTGTTTTAAAAGGAATCGACAAGCCGGTGCTGTGCTCGTTTATGGGGATCGTAGATGTCTCGGAGGGAACTCGCTACCTAGAACAGCACGGCATTCCGAATTACGCATTTCCCGAAGCCGCCGTGAGAGCGATGGCTTCGATGGTCCGGTTCAACTATTTGATGCGACCCGGCAAACGAAAGGTGCGGCGCGTGGCGGTCGACCGTGAAGCCGCCTCCCAAATTATTAAAAAAAAGCTCGGGGATAAAAAGGATTATTTTATGCCCGAAAAAGAGGCCAATGAGATTCTGCAATGCTACGGATTTCCAGTCTTAAAAAGCTTTTTGATTAACGATGTCTCACAAGTCGATAAAGCCTTTGAGGAGATCGGTCCTCCGGTGGCCATGAAAATTTCTTCACCGGATATTGTGCACAAGTTTGAGGCCGATGGTGTGCGTCTTAAAATCAAAACAAGTGCAGAGGCACTGGAGGTATTCGAGCAGATCATTGACAGCGCGTACAGATTCAATCCATCGGCCCGGATTAACGGCATTCTAGTAGAAAAAATGGCCCGGGGCGGCGTGGAGGTCATTTTGGGCGCCACGCGTGATCCTGCATTTGGGCCCATTTGCATGTTCGGGCTGGGCGGAACATTTGTGGAGGCGATGCAGGACGTCACTTTTCGATTAGCACCCATGTGGGAGATCAGCGCCGAAAGGATGATCGCCACTATCAAGGCTTATCATGTACTCAAGGGTGTGCGCGGTGCTCCGCCTTCGGACATCGGCGCCATCGAGGATTGCATTCTGCGGTTATCCCAGATGGTGAGTGATCACCCTGAAATCGCCGAGCTCGATATCAATCCGCTTATTGTGTATCCGGAAGGCCAGGGCTGCGTGGTGGCGGACAGTCGTATTTTGCTGAATCAATAGTCTAGAATTTCATCGGCAACGTCAAAAATATAAGCGATCAAAGCCGTCCGGGTCCACATGCCGTTCCGTTCCTGGCGCCAATACATGGCGCGGGGATCCGGGTCAATCGCTACATCAATTTCATTGCGCCGGGGAAAGGGATGCATAACGATGGCGTTTGCTTTGACATTCGCCATGTCGGCGTGTTTGAGCCTGAATCTGGAAATGTCGATCTGATTTGACTCACCTTTAAATTCATCGTGTTCATCTTGTATGCGTGTCATGTAGAGCGCATCTGCTTCCGAGAGCACGTTTTGAAGCGTTTCTGTTTCAATTTTATAAGGGATTTTCATTTCCTCAAGAAAACTGCAAACATCGACTTTCATCTGAAATACTTGCGGGGCCGCATAGATGATTTGAATGTCCTCAAAGTTTTTCATCAAATAGCTTAAAGACCTGACAGTTCTCCCCCTTTTGAGATCACCGCACATGACGATGGTTTTGCCGTCGAGTCCGCCCTGATTTTCAAACGACCGTTGCAGCGTATACACATCAAGCAGCGCCTGGGTGGGGTGTTGATCGTCCCCGGAACCGCCGCTTATGACCGGAACGGGCCGATTGGTGAAGGTGTTTAAAAGCCAGGCCGCTCGCTCGGCGGTACCCATGCCGAAATGGCGCATAATAATTAAGTCCGTATAAGAGGAAAAGGTCCTCAGACTGTCGTCAAAACTTTCGCCCTTAATCTCGGAGGAAACCCGTGCATCCCTAATTTCGGTGGTTCTGATCCCCAGAATGTGGCAAGCATTTTCAAATGACAGATAGGTTCTCGATGAAGGCTGGGCAAAATAAAGCATGGCGCGTTTGTGGCAAAGGAGGTTTTGCAGAAAAAGGGCGCCTTCTTTACTTTTGGAAATGAAGCGCAGCTGGTTGGTAATGCGATAAAGTTTATCCAACAGCGCACGATCGAGTTGCTGGGAGAGGATCATATCAAAAAGTCGTCCATCTCTCTCGAAATACTTTACCTTGTCTCCGTTGGGCAGCTTTTGAAATTCAGCGAATTTTTCGTCTAAGATATTCATGGCCAATTCTCCCTTCCCCAAATATAAGCTATCGATGCATAAAAAATGCCTCTTTGCCATGTCTTTTATGCAACTAAGGTGTATACACAATTGTGACCTTTAATGAAACAAAAGTTTTTTTGATCATTGCCGAAAAGAGATAACAGGAGGTCAGGCCAATAACGCCATCGATCAATTTAGGAGAAAATAATTGACGGATTTATCGTTTCAGGAATATAACAAAGTGAATTCATTCCAAAAGGAAAATTTGAGATGATATGGGGAAAAGATGATTTTGTTATTTCGTGTGATAAGGAGCGAGTGGATATCGACGTCCTTTGCGATATGCTCAACCGTGCGTATTGGGCCAAGGGGCGTACCCGAGAACAAATTGAAAAATCGGTTGCAAACTCACTATGCTTCTGCCTCTTCCATGATGACGAACAGATCGGATTCGTCCGGGTCCTCACGGATGGTATGGCCTATGCCATCATCTTGGACATGTTCATTCATGAGGAATTTAGAGGCCGGGGGCTCGGGAAATGGTTAATGAAATGCATTTGCGAACATCCGGAGGTTACACCTTTAAGACAGGTGCTTTGGACAAGTGATGCGGATGACTTCTACCGCCAAGTGGGATTTGAAGAGATGTCGAAAATCAAATTTATGGCTCGATCGTGGAAAATGTAAAATTTCATGGACTATTCATTGGTGGGCGTCCCGGTTTGCTTTTCATAGAACCGTCTACACTGGTGACCCGGGTCACCAATTTGCACTACCGCAATGCCAGAGAGTTGGCCAAACTTCCTCAAAATAAACCAAAGCGAGCTTATCGATTGGCCCGAAAGATGGCTATGCATGACAGGTGGCTGTCACCTTCCTCCAGATTGGTGGTTAACGTAACTTAGTGGGACATTGTTGAATTCGTTGAATTATTCTCCCGCGGCTCTTATGTGCTCTTACCCTAAGAGAAACCAACAAAACAAGACATAGCGGTCAGCTATAATGGTTATTTAGACCCTAAGTTATTCAACGAATTCAACAACGTCCCCTATGTTCATAAAAAGCTGATCAAATTGCCTTAGACAGGGTGAATCCGGAAAGTGGGTTCACCCTGTTTTTTTAGGCATAAAGATTTTAAATCCAACGTAACACCTCGGAATCACTTACTTTACTCAAATATCTCTGAGTTGCCGACAAATTTGAATGGCGTAAAATGATCTTCGAAACGATCTCCTTCTCTAAGATCGTCCAATGTGGTAGCTTAGCTGATTTGAATATCTTTCTCAGGATCTGGGTGTCGCACGGAAAGATCAAGGCCGCAGGGGTGTATTGCAATCTATCAAAAACTAGCAGAGGACCACGGGCGTGAGCCCGGGGGTGAATGCCAAGGCTAAAATTGAATTTATTCCATTAATAAGTGCCATGAGCGTAAGCCCGTGGGTATCTACCCTTCGGTTTGAACTGGTAACGGTGTGGCTTCGATCACAAGGGAACTACGGCAATGGGTATCGGGTTACCTCCCATTTCCCTGATTTCGATATTCACGTCCAGGGGTAGCCGCTGGATTTCCTCTGCGAGGTTTTCCAGGTTTATGCCTTCAACAATGGTGAAAAGGACCGGTCCCTGCTCAAGTTGCACCACACCACAGGCCAAAGGCGCATATGGTGCAAAACGCCAACCTGGTTTGTAAGAGGAAGTCAGTTGCAGCAGTTGTCCTGTTCTGATAAGTTCTTCTTCTGAGTACGATAGACTCTGGCAGGTGTCGCAAACAGGTACATGGAACAGACGATAGGTGCCGCACTGATCACACTTCTGACCCATTAACCGACCCTCGGCCAGGTTGTGGTAAAACCCGTGAATATAAGGTTTAAATGTCATTATACTCATTCCGACCTCCTAAGGACACTGACTCCGACACTGGGCCCACCGCCCCAAGACCAGTGAACCGATACATGGGGTGGCGGATCAATCTGCCGTGAACCACACTCATTTCTCATCTGTTGGAGACACTCCACAATTTCCGCCCCATTGGTCCCGGTACTCGCATTTCCAAATGATGACATGCCACCGTGGAGATTGATTGGCCTATCACCGCCCAGGGCGGTCCTACCTTCAATAATCGCTCGCCAACCGTTCCCAGGTTCAATATAACCGGCGGTTTCTGGAATCCAAAGGTGTTGAGCGACTGTCGTGTCATGCACTGTTAGATATTCGATTTCGCTTGGATTTAAATCAGCCATTTGATACGCCCTATTCCCAGTAGTTTTCTCTTGTCTAATGGAGAAGGGATCTGGGTAAAACCACCAACCACTCGATACCGCTACGCCGGCGACCTCGATGGGGACTTTTACATACTGTTGAGCGATTTCAGTGGCACATAAAACCACAGCCGCCGCTCCGTCGGCCTGGGTAAAACTGTGCAGTTGTCTGAGAGGCCAACTAACGTAAGGATTATGTTCGGGCGATTTCAGGTACTCTTTAGCATCATCGAAACCTGCCTCCCGGGCTATGTCTTCATACTCAGTGCGGCGCATGGCCCGTGGATTGAGTGCCGCACAGTGTCGCATATTGATGGCGGCGATATTCAATGCCTCTTCGATATCCTCAATACTGACGTTGTATTTTTTTGCATAAGCAGTCATGGGCCAGCCGCCGCTTCTTGAGCGTGGGTCGAAGGCGAGATTGTTGGTGTATCCCTGGTCATAGGCGGTTAAGATCACTTCTATAATGTCTCGGGAACCAAGTGGGACTCTTTTGCTCGGATCTTTACGATATTCACCTATTTTCTCATCCGTGGTGCTCAGAAAGATTTCAGGACTCACGATAAGTGCGACATCACACATTCCTGAAGCGATCATGGAACCCCCAGCGATAAGGCAGCTTTCTAAACTCGAACAGGCAGACTCCATCCTGAAGGCCGTTTTATCAGTTAGACCGAGCCAAGCTGCCACATGGGCACTCGTCGTGACCTGTTTGACGATATCTGAGGCGACATGGTTGACAATTAAGCTATCTACCTCTTTAGGAGAAATCCCAGCGTCTTGCAGCGCTTCCAGGGAAGCCCAGGCAGCCAGATCGAGAATTGTCATATTCTTCAATTCCTCTCTCTCCAGCACATTACCAAAGGGTGTGTAGGCGCCCCCTATTATGGACACACCACGTGCCCATTTCCCGTCTCCACTCATTAGTTTCACTCCTTTCCCTTTTTAAAGACTTCACCTCAAGTGCTTACGTCATTGCGTAATCAAGGTGTCAGCCAAATAGGGTTTTTAAACCGGACTCATCTCAACGACTAGTCCGCTATGCTCATATGAATGATTCCAAGACCTTCGGAGCGCCGTGCTCGGCAGAAACGGGCCAGCTCCTCCAGGTTCTCCATCACATTGGCATAAACAACTAATGTGTTGGGACCAGAGGGGAGGCGTGCTTCGGCCGTTCCGTATACAAAACAAAGCTCACCGTACTTGGGATCCCAGGTGAGATCTCCCGGTCTTGGCAGACGCGTTTGGTTCTCCTCTTTTTTAGCTGGGATATCAAAGGATTTAGCGCTCATCACCATGTCACCGGACCAGGCAACATGGACGACGGGTACTGAAAGCGGCAAATTTTCCAGTATAGCTGTAGTCGTTTCCGGAACACCTACGTCATAGACTTCGGCAATAGCCTCGCCGCCATCCCATGTTAGCCTGATACGCCGATTTCCCTGGCGAAAATCACTCCACGTTTTTTCCCGTCTCCACTCATTAGTTTCACTCCTTTCCCTTTTTAAAGACTTCACCTCAAGTGCTTACGTCATTGCGTAATCAAGGTGTCAGCCAAATAGGGTTTTTAAACCGGACTCATCTCAACGACTAGTCCGCTATGCTCATATGAATGATTCCAAGACCTTCGGAGCGCCGTGCTCGGCAGAAACGGGCCAGCTCCTCCAGGTTCTCCATCACATTGGCATAAACAACTAATGTGTTGGGACCAGAGGGGAGGCGTGCTTCGGCCGTTCCGTATACAAAACAAAGCTCACCGTACTTGGGATCCCAGGTGAGATCTCCCGGTCTTGGCAGACGCGTTTGGTTCTCCTCTTTTTTAGCTGGGATATCAAAGGATTTAGCGCTCATCACCATGTCACCGGACCAGGCAACATGGACGACGGGTACTGAAAGCGGCAAATTTTCCAGTATAGCTGTAGTCGTTTCCGGAACACCTACGTCATAGACTTCGGCAATAGCCTCGCCGCCATCCCATGTTAGCCTGATACGCCGATTTCCCTGGCGAAAATCACTCCACGTTTTTTCCCAGTACCAAATGTCGCTTTCTTCACTCATCATCCAGGCTCCATATGTGTGATCTGCCTAAAAATCCGAACCGAAGCCTGAATCTTTCTCCTAAACTTTCCCCACCCTCTTCTTTGAGAAAATTCAACGGACTCAATCGCCTCAGGGCTTTCTAATTCATACACAGTCAAATAGCTACGCGAGCCGTCAGTTTCGTTCACATAGCGAGCCGCGCGGCAAAACCCAGGACACTGTATAATTTCCGGCAAATGAACATTGTCATACCATCGGTTCCACTCAGATTCAGCATCTGGATCGACTTTGGCATCTACGATAAGAATACATATAGGCAAGGTCATTTTTCAACATTTCATCATACAGATTTGAGGTTAATTACTATATTTCTTTTTCAAAGCTACCATGCGGAGCCGGATAAATCCTGGTAGAGCAACTGATAAAACGTGATGCTCCAGTTTTTGATATAACGGCTCCAAATGCCATCCCACGGGATTTTACCTCCGCGGACCTTCGGAAGATAATCAATGTCCTCTGTCTCATAAATGGCCCAGTATTTTTGGCCCATCGGGCCGAGCTGATGATCATGGGGAATGGCTTCCAGCCGCCAAGCGCGGCGAAAATTGAGAAAGGAGCAAACTTCCGGGACATGTACTTTATCATACCAGTTATTAAACTGGATTTCCTTTTGCGGATCCCTGCCTTCGAAATCTACTCTTACAATTGTCCAGAAGCGTCCTGCCACGCTGGTATCTTCTTTCTCGTGGTCGCGGTAGGCGAAACGAACTCGATAAAAGTTGCGCTGCCGGTCAGTAACCCGTTGCTCCCATTCCTTCCAAAAATTGTCGCCTATCTCTTCGTTCATTTGAAGGGCAGTTACGAAAGAATCGATAGAAATAATATCGTACACTGCCAGGAGCATTTGTCCCAGTTCTCCTTTCTGGTATTCGTGATTCAAACGCTTTAAGCGCCAGCCGCGGCGGAATCCCGGATGGGAGACATAAAGAAGCATGTGTGAGGTATTATACCACCGGTTGAACTTATCCTCCCAAGAGATATCTTTGAGATTTGCTTTTATGACGGACCAGTACATAAACCTCATGCCTACGCCAACATACGCGTGCTTACGATGCCGATCAATCGTTGGACGGACTCGGATTGGGGATCCACCGTTTCCGTAAATTCCTACACGCTTGGCCTACTTTCGCCACCATCGCCCTGGAGATGACACCTTCCGGGCGCCAAATAAGAATGACGATAAGCAGTCCGCCAAAGATCGCCTCTCGAAATTCGGCGATCGCCTCGGGGAGAATGAGGGGGATGCCCCACAGAATTGGCGCAAAAACAATGATTCCCCACATCGTCAAAGTCCCGCCAACGACGATCATGGCCAGCACGTCAACCAGGAGGCCAAAACCAAAGGCGGTTGGGAACAGGCCGCCGACGGCAAAGGCGTAAATTGCTCCGGCAACACCGCTCAATGCACCAGCGAATATTTGAAAAAACATGCCGATATTTCCCACTTTTATGCCGTAACAAGCGGCCACATCGCGGTTGATGCGCAGGGTCTCCGCGGCGCGACCGATGGTGGACTGGCCGATCCGATGTACAAAGACCCCCGCAACCACCAGAATGCCCAAGGCAATAGGAAGCAGATGATTTATCAGGGGGATACCATAATAACCCGATAAGCCTCCCAGAAAATCGAGGTTTTTGATTACCATCTCAAGGATAAATACAAGGGCCAGTGTGGCCATCGCCGAGGCAAAAAAGGGAGCCCGGCGAAGCCAGATCCCGGGAACGAAGGCAAAGATCCCGCCAACTACAGCGCCGGACAGAAGCGACAGGCCGGTGGGCCAACCCCAGGCCGTGGCCGAATAGGCGGCAAAATAGGCCCCGGCCGACATGCAGTAAACGGCTGCCAGATAAAGCTGTCCGCATTGATAGGGTAGATAAATGGCCCAGCCCAGCAAAATATAGATGACCGTAAATGTGAGGTAATTAATGATGTATAGCGGCATGATAGCGCCTCGCCTGACTTTTTAGGTTTTCATCCCGAACAGGCCTGTGGGCCGAATCATGATCACCACCATGATCATCCCGAAGGCGGCTGCATTCGCCCACTGTCCCTGGACATACCCGGTGACCAGACTCTCTACGACCCCTAAAATAAGCCCGCAGATAACCCCGCCTTTGAGGTTACCCGTACCGGCAAACAAAACCGCTGCCATAATTTTAACGGCCAGAAGATCCCCCAAGGCCGGGTGGGCCATCCCCAGGGCCATGGCCAAAAAGACGGCCGTGACACCGCCTAAAAAACCGGCCACCGCAAAACTCAACATCGCCGTTTGGTTTATCGGAATACCGACTAATTTCGCCACAAAAGGGCTCTGCGCCATGGCCCGGAAGGCCCTTCCGGCCATGGTCTTATAAAGCAGATAGGCCAGCAACCCTCCGGCGACGACGGATCCGATCATGGTAAGCAGCTGCCCGGTGGAAACGGCGGTTATTCCAAATTGAATGGCATCATTCTTGGCCGACAGACTTTCCGGAAACGTTATGGGCAGGCCCCTGTTCACGTGTTTTGACATGATATGGGTCAAAACCATCGCAATGCCTAAAGACATGACAAATGTTTGGTGCTCAGCACCCCTTTTGATCAGGGGTCGATACAGAGGCACCGTGAGTAGACTCAGTAACGTTGCGGCGACAATTGTTGCCGGAACTGCAAGCAAAAGACTCCCACCGGTGGTCTGGATCACCAGCCAGGATACATACATCGAGATCACCACAATATGCGGGAACGCATACTGAATGACACCGCCCACCAAAAAGAGTACATTAAAGCCGGTTACGATCAGGGCATACATGCTCCCAACAGCCAGACCATTGATTATTTGGGCAATTAAAGCATCCATCGATCTTCTCTTATCCGCCCAAATAGGCGTCGATAACCGCCTGATTGCGCTTTAGGCTTTCGGCCCGCCCCTCGTGCCGGATGGTGCCCGTCTCAAAAACATAAGCGCGGTCGGCGTAATGCAAGGCTTTTTTGGCGTTTTGTTCGGCCAATAAGATGGCGTAGCCCTTTTGAGTCAAAAAAGAGATGGTATTCAAAATTTCACCTATCACCTTTGGGGCCAGCCCGAGGGAAGGCTCATCCAGCATCAAAAGCTTCGGTGATGCCATCAGCGATCGGCCAATGGATAACATCTGCTGTTCTCCGCCACTGAGGGTGCCGGCCGATTGATCTGTTTTCCTGGCCAGTACCGGGAACAATTCAAAAACCATCTCCAATTGCGCATTCATGGCCTGCCGGTTGTGATAGGCGCCCAAAAGGAGGTTTTCCAAAACGCTCATCTGCGGCAGCGTGCCACGGCCTTCCGGGCAAAGTGTCATACCCGCAGCCACTATGCGATCGGTAGGTTTGTTGGTGATATCATCACCGAGAAAGGTGATTCGGCCTTCGGTCGTCTTGTGTAAACCCATCACCGATTCCAAAAAGGTCGACTTGCCCGAACCGTTGGCCCCGATGAGGGCCACAAATTCTCCTTTTAAAACCCTGACGCTCACCTGGCGTAGGGCCGAAACCATACCATAGGCGACACTGAGCCCCACCACATCCAGCACCGTTGATCTATTCTTCGCCAAGGTAAGCCTCCAAAACGCGCGCATCTTGCTGAACCTGTTGCGGCGAGCCTTCGCAGATCTTTTCACCGGAGTTGAGAACCGTAATCGTATCTGAGATTTCAGACACAAGCTTCATGTCGTGACTGACCAAAATGACCGTGACGCCGGTCTCCTTGACACGCAAAATGATCTCTTTTACGCGCTGCGATTCCTCTTCACCCATGCCCGATGTCGGCTCATCGAGCAGCAGGAGCAAGGGTTCCGATGCGAGCGCACGGGCAATCTGTAAAAGCTGTCGCTCCATCCACACCAGTTCGCTGGCCCAGCGCTTTTCAGCGCCGAGCAGTCCTAGCCGTTTCAGGCATTCCTTTGACCAGCTCTCGATTTTTTTCTCCTGGACAGAAGAGGTGAAAGGCAGACGCAGGAGATTCTTCCATTTGTTGATTTTGAATCGCGGGTGGCATCCGACCTTTACATTATCCAGGCATGTCATCGTCGGAACGATCAGCCCTCCTTGAAATGTTCGGCTGATGCCCTTTCCCCAAATTTGGGTCGACGCTTGGCCTAAAATTTGCTCTGAGTTAAAATAAATCTTCCCGGCGGAGGCCTGTAATAGGCCGGTTGTGATATTGAATAGGGTAGTTTTACCCGATCCGTTTGGCCCGATCAGGCCATGAATGGATCCCTTTTCGACATTACAGCTCACATGGTCTAGCGCACGAACGCCGTTAAAGTCCTTGGTCACGTTTTCAATTGATAATACCATATTTCTCACCAACTGAAGATAGTGAGCTTTCGGAACAACCCCAAACAGCAAACATTATTACGGCAGCTTATCACCTGGAACCGCCATTTTACAACTGGGGCGGTTGATTTTTCTCACCAAGCGTTTTCCATGCCATTTGCGGTGGGGCGGTAAACTCTCGCCCCAAATGAGATTTTAAAATGGGGTTTAATAACTTCCCACATATTCTAGCTGGTTGTTTTTAAACGTGAACAGGTACCCTGGCGTCATGGCTTGCCCATCGACGATGTCGTAGGTATCTAGAATGCCCTTGAAGCTTTTAATGTTTTGCATATATTCAATGAGCTTTTTGCGCTCCTCACCCAGTTTGGACTTCTCACCGGTTAAACCCAGATCTTCGATGGCCTGCTTGGCCAAATAGACCATGTCGTACGGCGGTATCGACATGAATCCCGGATCGGCCCCCTTATATTCCTTTCGATGCCGATCTCTGAATCCTGTCCATCTCTTGTTTTTAGACAGTCTGTTCACGGCATGATAGAGGTAGGCGCCGTCGATGTAGCCCTTGCCAATCTCATAAAACGCCGGGTCGTCCGCTGGCGCAGAGAAAATTATTCTTCTTTTCTCTTTCATCCCGCGCCGGTCCAACTCTCTAATGATATTGGCGCATTCTTGACCGGTGGCGATGACCGTGTATCCATCCGGATTCTTACTCAGGGCGCTGATGACGGCGGAACCCAAATCAACACCGGGGGCAAGCTGGACGTCGGGCAAAACCTTGATCCCCGCGGCTTCCAGGTTGCCTCGATGGATCTTGGCGAAAGCGCGCCACATGGCGCCCTTGGGGTTAACGATGGTCACCACCGATTTAATATCGGGATTTAATTTGAGCCAGCCTTTAATGGTATTGCCGATGGCGACATTGAAGTCTGACCAGAGATTTATCAGGTGCGGTTTGTGGTTCTTCAGCGCGATACTGCCTGAGGTTACGGCAAAAACAAAACCCTTGTGCCGTTTCACCATCGGTAAGGTTGCATTGATACTGGTCATGGCGATGGGGCCAAAGATGATCAGGTTGTCTTCGATAACCTTGCTGATCTCTGCATTTGCCTTGGTCGGATTACTGGCGGTGTCGTGATATTTGATGATAACCGGTTTGCCGGCGATACCACCTGCGGCGTTGACTTGGGCGACGGCATCATATACTGCAATTTTAACCATCCCTCCTGAACCTGCCTGATGGCCTGTCAGCATGACCAGAAACGGGATTTTCCATTCCTTGTCAGCCTGCCCGGCCTGGGATAAACTACTATTAACTGAAATGAGCAAAAGGATAGCCAAACCATACCAGGAAAGTTTTTCAATGACCTTTTTCATTTTTTTCTCCTTTCTTTGCAGACGTGACAAATTGCGTTTACGTATTTTTTCATTTGATAATTCCCCGCAGATTTTCTGAGGGGTAATCCCCCTTTCATTCCTCAATGTATAGAAATGTTACCCACCAAAATCCGGTTGAGGCCAGGGAACCATGTGACCTTGTTCCGTGACTACCTCAACAACGACCGGTTGATTCGACTCCAGGGCGCGCATTAGTGCTGTGTTGATTTCATCCGGTTGCTCGACCCGAATTCCCTGACACCCCATTTCTTGAGGGATGGGCGAAATTTTATCACAATCATTGTTAAAATGATTCTTAACAAAGTAGCTTAAAACGGTTTGCAGCTTACCCTTACAAAACGATTCAGTAACCCCGATGTTTTACGAAGGCTGAATATTCGCAAAACGAGTGTCAGTCGAACAGTGGTGAGTAAAAAAAAGATTGCCACTAATATGAAGTTTCCGCTGATTAACGACCAATAGATCGATTCATTAAAAGCATTACAATTTAGATGGACTGTGGTATAGATCCTCTAAAACCAAGGAGGATGCTATGCCAAGAAAAAGCCAAAGAGCAAAACTTGAGTTAGAAAAAGGCCAACGTCAAAAGTTAATAAGCCTGAGCCAATCTCGCACCGCTCCATTGCGCGAGGTTCAAATATAGGATGTCCCGAAACACGAAACACAATCTAAGCTAGCGGTTATAGGTAGAACCACTCATCCTTGACCCTTAAACTCAGCTATATCCACCCCACCCAAAAAGGACTCCTTTATCTCTTCAAGACTCAAAATTTCCTCAACAGTGTTTTCAAGAACAATTCTACCATGCTTTAGTAGGTAACCATAATCAGAAACTGATAAAGCCATATGAACGTTCTGCTCTACAAGCAAAATAGTATTTCCATCGCGCTTTAACCTTTTGATTACGTAGAATATTTCATCAACTAGGGCTGGAGCGAGACCAGCCGACGGCTCATCCATGAGCATTAACAAAGGTCTAGCTACAATGCCCCTCCCAATAGCCAACATCTGTTGTTCCCCCCCACTTAAAGTGCCGGCTGCTTGTGTACGCCTTTCTTTAAGGCGCGGAAAATAACTATATATCTTTTCAAAGTCCTCCTTTATAGCACTCTTATCTTTCCTCACGTAGGCTCCCAATTCTAGGTTTTCTTTAACGCTGAGTTGCGGGAAAATCTCTCGACCCTGAGGGATCTGTATTATGCCCAATCTAGCTACTTTCTCCGGCGGTAATCCATCAATTCTTCTTCCATTGAATTCGATTAAGCCTTTCTTATGGCGGATAAACCCACTTATAGTGTTGATGGTCGTAGTCTTCCCAGATCCATTGCCTCCGAGAAGAGTGACGATGGATCCTTTCGAAACATTCAACGATATGCCATACAGGATTTGCATCTTCCCGTAATACGTGTGGACGTTCTTAAGGCGCAGCAATTCTTCCTCCACTTCCTAAGTAGGCCTCATGGACTCTATGGTCGCCTTTAACTTCCTCAGCTGATCCTTCAGCAATAACTTCACCATAATTAAGGACGGTAACTAGGTCCGAGATTCCCATCACTAGTTTGATAACATGCTCAACCAAGATTATCGTTATTTTCAACTCATCACGTAATTTCTTTATAATATTCACTAAGGCGCTGACATTTTGAGGACTCAAACCCGCAGCAGGTTCATCTAGCAAGAGTAAAGTCGGTTTTGAGACTAAAGCTCGAGCGAGCTCAACAAGCCTACGCTGGCCAAACGATAAGTCAAATGCAATTCTGTCTCTAAAAGCATCCATACCTACAAAATGCAAAGCTTCAATAGCTCTTTCATGGGCAAGTTTTTCTTCGCGCCTACTTTTAGGAACTCTGAAAGCAGCCGACAAGAAGCTTGAATCTATCCGGGTATGCAAACCGACTAGAATATTTTCTAGAACTGTCATACGATAGTATAATTCTACGTTCTGGAATGTCCGGCTAATACCTTCCTCGATTAATTGATGGGGTTTCATGGCCAGGAGGTTTTTCCCCATATAATCTATTCTTCCACGATCCGGTTTGTAGATCCTCGTGATCATATTAAAAAGAGTAGTTTTCCCAGCTCCATTTGAGCCAATGATCCCCCTTATTTCATTTTCTTCGATAACCAAATTAACATCTTTCAATGCCATTAAGCCACCAAAGCTATGGTATAGGTCATTGATTTCAAGAAGAGCCATCAACTTTTCCTCCATCTTTTGCTACGCTGACTTCAGTCGATTTCTACTTATTTTTTTTTGAATTCGAGCATGACGCTGTAGACACCAGATGGCATAAAAACAATAAACACTATTACTGCCACCCCATAAATCATCCCCTGGTATTCCTGAAAACCTCGCAACAACTCCTGGGTCAAGTATACCAATATAACACCAATAATACTCCCGGGAATAGAACCCATTCCCCCAATGACTATCATTATGACATACGAAACAGAATCAAAAAAACCAAAGTTATCAGCAGAAATATACATCATCAATGCCGCATACAATCCACCTGCTATTCCGCCGTAAAAGGCACTCAATGAGAAGGCTAGAGTCTTGTATTTTGCTAAGTCTATACCCATAGATTGAGAGGCAATCTCATGGTCTCTAATCGCAAGAAAGGCGCGGCCTGTCTTGGAGTTAATAATATTTCTCGCCAATATGACCAAAAGAAAAACACTTATCAAAATCAAATAATATATCTTTTCACCAGTATCCAATACAAACCAATGAAGGCTTACGGGGTCCATATCAAAGCCTCTTGGTCCATTAGTTAGGCTTTGCCAACGAAATATAATCAATTGAACACTCATTCCGAAGCCAAGAGTTGCCAATGCTAAGTAGTGTCCGCGCAGCCGCAAAGCCGGAAGACCTAATGCAAAGCCAATAAGACCGGAAAGAAGACCGCCAATGGGCCAACCAAGCAAAAAAGGTATGCCGAGTTTCACTTTCAATAGACCGGTTGTGTAGGCCCCAATGGCGACAAACCCAGCATGCCCTAGTGAAATCTGCCCTGTGAAGCCCATTACCAGATTTAATCCAGTAGCTATGATTATGGATATCCCCATCATATTGAGGATGTAGATCATATATCCATTCAACATGAAAGGACAGCCCAGAAGAATGAAGAAGGTGGTTGAAAGAAGTACTTTGTATTTCCTGCTCATTAGACTTTCTTTTTGAATTCCTTCTCGAAAAAGCCGGTAGGTTTAACTATCAAGACTACTATCAAAACTATATATGCGCATACATCCTTGTATCCCGTTGAAATGTAGTAACCTACTAAGTTCTCGGTAATCCCGAGAAAGACACCGCCAACAATAGCGCCAGGCAAACTGGTAAATCCCCCGATGATTGCAGAAATAAAGGCTTTCACCCCTATCCAGCCCATCTGAGGTGAAATCCCCACTAATGGGGCTAATAATATTCCCGAAACCGCTCCCAGGGCTGAGCTTATTGCCCATGTAATAGCAAAAACTTTGTTTACACTTATTCCAACCATTGCAGCGGCTTTCTTGTTTTGAGCTGTAGCTCGCATCGCCTTCCCAAGTTTTGTAAATCTGAAAAACAAAAATAGTGCCAAGATGAATAGGATTGCTGTCAATAGGACCGAAAGCCTTCTCGAGTCAATCAGAGATGACTGAATTTGGAATGGTAATAGCGGGGTATCATGAGTAAAAGGATACAGGTCTGGTCCCCAAACTATCTGGGCCGCGTTCTGCAGAAATAGGCTCATCCCAATAGTAGCTATGATTATGCTGAAAACCGGAGCCTTTATTAGCGGCCTGTAAGCGATCCTTTCCATTATGATACCGAATATTGCCGAAATTATGAGCGTTAAGAAAAATGTAAGATGAAATGGAAGTCCTATAAAGTGATGAATCGTAAGGCCGATGTATGCTCCAATCATCACAATTTCACCTTGTGCAAAATTAACTACTTCGGTCGCCTTGTAGATCAACACGAAGCCAATAGCAATAAGAGCGTACAGGCTTCCGTGCACGACACCATTTGTTAGAAGCTGGAGTATCATCGGCCTTTTTGTTTTCCTGCTGTGGGAGGTGCCCCTCGCAGCGAAAGAATTGGTTCTTAGGTTTCGCCTGGATCTTTTGCGTTTTGATTACTCTTTTGCCTTCAAATGTTCAACTTTCTCCATGACAACTAGATCAGCTGATAGCACTTGCCATTTCTTGTTAGGAAGTACGACCACGAGTTTGCCCGATTGTGCTCCGTTATGGTTATCAGGAGAAAAGCTTACTGGTTGAACAAAATCTGACTCGAAATCTTTTATAGACTCCAGGGCTTTTGTGAACTTCTCCCATGTCAGATCTCTGCCAGCTCGTTGAAGGCCTTCAACCACGACTTGCATTCCGCCATATCCCAGAAGTTCCTGATAGGATGGTCGACCTGGAGGTATACGATAATTAGCCTTTAGCTCTTTCACTAAGTTTGCAATGGCTGGATGAGGAGAGTCTATCAAATGTGGAGATGGATAAACGCTGAGAGCCCCGAGGGCAGCATCAGCCGCTGTCTCGAGGAAGCTGGGAACGGTGATGGCGGTGCACAAAATGAATTGTGTGTTTAGACCTAACTCCTTTGCCTGACGGACCAAAATCGCTGCTTCTTTTGCATAACAATACAAATGAACCACCTCTGGATTTTGTTCCTTTACCTTTAGGATCTGTGTAGTAAAATCCATGTCTCCCAAGTTTACTTCTTCTTTGGCCACCGGTTCAAGCCCATATTCTTTAAGCCTGGCGATTATTCCCTCCGCGCCCCCCTGACCATACTCGCTAGCGTCGTTGATTATAGCTATTCTTCTTGCATGCAATTGATTGATGTCGAAGTCCACCACAGCCTTAGCCTGAACATTATCTGGGAAAGACCCCATTCTAAAGACGTTTTTCCTCGTTGGAATGAAGATTTTCCAAGTTGAGGCTGTAGGGGTCAGCCAAGGAATTCCCTCTTTTTCTATCGTTTTGATAACAGCCAAAGCAACACCGCTACAGTCAGGTCCAAAAAGCATAAACGGCTTCATACTCAACAGTTTTTTGACTGCGCCAACGCCCTTAACCGGTTGGCAACCTGAGTCTTCATTGACAAACTTAATTTTTCGCCCATGAACGCCCCCAGCTTGGTTGACTTTTTTGATGTACAGCTCAGCTGCCTGGGTGGCCCCAAGACCCTGATAAGCTCCAGGACCTGTTACAGAGTATAAAGATCCTATCAATATCTCGTCATCTGTAACACCTTGAACATAATTCTGGCCTTTGGCAAATGCCAACCCCGTACATGACAAGAGAATAGCCAAAAGCATACAAACGTAGATTGTTCCTTTTCTCATGGTTCCCCTCCTTTTCAAATCGTTAAATATTCGGTATCTCAATACTTTTCTCATGGTTCCCCTCCTTTTCAAATCGTTAAATATTTGGTATCTCAATAACCCATTATAAAATATTTCTTCATCTTGAGCGGCTCTCACCCGGTCCTCTGCCTGTTTTCAGGCAGTTAAAAATCCGGCGGCGGCCACGGCGCCATGTGATCCCGTTCGGTCACCACGTCCACGACAACCGGTTGGCCGGCCTGCAAAGCTTGCTCTATAGCTGGTCTGATAGCCTCGGGTTGCTCCACACGGATTCCCTCGCACCCCATTTGACGTGCGATCACGGCAAAATCTAGCTCACGAAAGACATACATGTCTTCTTTTTTGCCCGCATCCTCAGCATAGGCACGATTAATCCCACGGATGCACTGTGCCAGGCAGTGATTGTTGTTCACTACGACCACCGTGTTGATCCCCAAGCGAGCGGCCGTCTCAAGCTCGCCGATATGGTAAAGAAAGCCCCCATCACCAGTAAAGCACACAACGGACCGATCCGGTGCCGCACACTTGGCCCCCAAAGAGGCAGGAAAAGCCCACCCTAATGAACCGGCCGCACGGAGAAAGGATTGGCCTGGGTGAAGAATTTCTATCATTGTAGCCGCCCAGATGCCGGAAAAGCCGGTATCCACAACAAGAACACCATCCGACGGCAGGATGTTGCTGATTTCCTTACAGAGTATTTCCGGGATAATGGGGACAGCCTGAGATTGCCAGAAAGGCTCGTTCTTTTCACGCCATTTCTGCACTATTTTTCTGGCGCGTCGGGTCCATTCATTTGCTTTTTCCCTGGATCTAGTAAATTCGAGAAGCCTGGCACAAGTTGCTTTAGCATCCCCCATAAGGCCGATAATGTTGGGATAGCTTCTCCCCAATTCCGATGGATTGATGTCGATCTGGATTACTCGGGTACCTGAAGGCGGTACTTTCCAAGAATTGGTAACTTGGTCGCCGGTGCCGCTGCCTATAAAGATGACCAGATCCGCCTCGGTGACCACCTGGTTGGCGCACCACCGGCTGTAGGAGCCCACCACGCCAACACTCAGAGGATGATTCTCCGGAATGATTCCCTTGCCTGCCAACGAGGTCGCCACCGGGATGGAAAGCGCTTCGGCCAAATCTACGATTTCAGGGCCGGCCGCGGATGCCCTGGCGCCCCCGCCTGCGACGATTACCGGCTGGAGCGCCTCGGTCAAAAGACGTGCCGCTTTCCGCAAACAATCGGGCTCCGGTTCCGGTCGCGCCGACGGATATTGCGCATATCGCTTCTCCACCCGTACCGCAAGATCCGCCTCCGCCATTTCAATCAGTTCCCCTTCATAGCCCGCCAGGTCTAAGTGGACCGGCCCGGGTGCGCCGGAAGTCGCTTCGCGGAAAGCCTGACGGAGTAAAAGCGGGAGCTGTTCGACGGTCTCGACGCGTGCCTGGAATTTGGTGACCGGTTTAAACATCGGATTGTGCAACACTTCCTGGTAAGCGTGCCGGTACTGATACTGGGGTGGTTTACGTCCGGTAATCGCGATAATGGGAGAAAATCCAAGATACGGATCCTGCAGCCCGGCCGCCAGGTTGGCCGCACCCACCGACTGGGCCATACAGACACCCGGGCGGCGTGAGGCTCTGGCATATCCGTCCGCCATATAGGCCGCTGCCTTTTCAGAATGGGTCAAGACCCGTTTGATGCCGACCTTTTCCATCTCCACCAATGATCGTCTCAGGATGGCTTCAACATAAAAAATGTGCGTTACGCCATATCCGGCGAAAGTCTCGGCAACACATCTGGCCCCCGTCATCGAGGATGAATGCATAGTTCGGTCTGGTTTTTTCATTTTCCTTTATCTTTCGATTAATATTTAATGTTTATATTTTTTGCCTATTAAGCGGCAATAAGCTGCGGCGCGGATTTCTGCATATAAGGCTTCAATTGCACCAAACTGCTTTTAACCGCGGCAGCTGCATTTTCGATCTGTTTTTCCGTCATCGGAGTTGAAATATTAAATGCGCCTCTGGGCAGCAAAACGATCCCTTTGTCCATAAGCAGTAGATGCAGCAGGGCCCATATATCTTTTCTGGCGGTGGCCGCTTGACGCCAGCTTCCGATTTGCTGATCGGTAAAGTGTATTTGGGCAAAGGATCCCACCCCGGTCACCTGCGCAATCACCCCCACCTCCTTTAAGAGATTGGCAAATTTATTGCGCAGCATCTCGCCGAGTGTATTGATGCGATCAATTTCCGAAGCGGTTAACGCATTGAGCGTCGCGATCCCTGCCGCCATAACCACCGGAGACCCATTGAAGGTCCCGGAATGGGTCAAAAACTGCGCATTCAGGGGTGAAAACAGGTCCAAATGTTTTTCATCCCCGGCAACGGCCCCCACCGGATAGCCACCTCCGATGATTTTGCCCAATACGGTAATATCCGGCATAACATTGTAGCGTTGTTGGCATCCGCCGGGCGCCAGTCTGAGGGTTTGGACCTCATCAAAGATTAATAGTACGTTGTTTTCTAAAGTTGCCTCCCGCAGGGTTTCCAAAAAGTCCCGGCCGGCCGGTATATACCCACCGGCACCCTGAATCGGTTCTACAATAACGGCGGCCAGTTCATCTTTGTGGACTTCGATAATTTGCCTGGCAATTTGGGCTTCGTTGAAGGGCGCAACAAGACAATCCTTGACCACATTCGGTGGTATACTTACGTCTTCGGGAACACTGTTGGGGGCAGTCACCGGTCCAGCCTTTTCGAGATCCGGTTTAATGCTGATTTCGACCAACTCATAGCCACCGTTGTAGCCGCCTTCCATTTTCAATATTTTATATTTTTCGGTAAAGGCCCTGGCCAAACGGATCGCCGTCATCGTCGCTTCCGTACCGGAATTGCAAAACCTGACCTTGTTTATCGATGGCAACCGGTCACATAAGATTTGTGCCAGTTGTGTCTGACTTTCCACTGGGGCGGCGTAGATAGATCCCATCCTAACCTGGTCGGTCACGGCTTTTACCACCGCGGGATGGGCATGTCCGTGAACCAACGAAGTGGCGTTATTGAAAAAGTCGGTGTAGATGTTTCCATCGACATCATAGAGGTTAAATCCTTCCCCGCGCTGCATAAAAGTAGGAAAAGGCCTGAAGAACGTCACCGTCCGCGTATCACCTCCGGGGAGATATGCCTTTGCCGCTTCGTGCAATTTATTAGATTGGGGTCGCTTTGAAATATAGGACCGAAAAATTTCTTCTTTAACTTCCGAAAATATTTCTTTCGTCATTTGCTGGCCTCTTGTTTTTCAAATCACCACAGCTATTTCGCAAAATCCGGAAAGTCAAAGCGGGCTTTGGCAATTTCATGGAGTAAGCTGAGGATGGCGTAATTGACTTCATCTGGCATTCCGTCTACTCCGGGCTGCGGCAAAAAGGAGGGGCCATCCACCCCGCCGGCATCAATGCATTGCCGCAGCATGCGCGCTTCAATTTTCGTATCTTGCAGAATTTCGGGATTTCCCAATAGGGAAGAAAGGCACGCCGCAACACCGTATGCACCCCAGTTGGAAACAGAGGAAGCAACACAGACATCCACCCGTGTCGTGTCTCCAAAGCCGCCACCGCATCCGCAAACACATTTATCGCCATAGGGAATTTTTTCGCGGATGATATCTTCGACGATGCCCCAGCCGATCTCATTTCCGCCGTCACCGATTCCGATGGTCAACACATTGGCTTCTTTGGCTTTATCGAACAGGGCGGCGTTCTTGGCGGCGATGTGATTCATATCCCGGCCTTTGGGAAGGGCATGATAAATCCCTTTTTCGTTTCTGCCCCGACATTCAATGGCGATGAGGGCCTTAGGGGTCAGATCTTCGAATAATGATGCGGCCGCCTTTTCAGCCTCTTCCTCATCGATGGGAAAACCGATGACGCTGACCGTACGTTCGGTCTCTTTTAAGGTCTCCACATCAACGACATTTAGATTGGCCCCGCGGCAAACGGCTTTGTTCATATCCACCGCATCATAATCTGAAACGATAACCGGTTTGGCACCGAGACCCATCTGGAGCGCCCGCGCGATCGCAGCACCCCCCAAAGGGCCATCGGTTTCCGCGAGTTTCAAAGGATATACTAGCATTCCGGATGGAATTAAAACAAAGTCTCCATGTCCAACTTCTTCACAAAGTTTTTCTGCCGCTAAAAGCGTTAAGGGTCGTCCCTGTCTTTCCCTAACATGTGGATATATGGTCCTGATAAATCCCCGTCCGGAAATATCCAAGGAGACTAGCCGGTCAATATTATCTCCTATAAGCTCGATTTTTTCATTAGAAAATTTGGCGCTTGGGTTCATCTTAACCACCTCTTAAAATAGGTTCCGCAGACTAATCATCGACAATTTTTATCAAATCGTATACAAAAAAAATATGTTTGTCAACAAAAAAATACATTTATTAAATTTTTATTGCTAGTGGTTAGCGAAAAACTGGTGGAATGCGCATTTAGGAGATGTTCTTGGTACGCAGGTTGGTAAGATTATCGCGGGGGTATTATTAATGAACTACCCCGCAGCCCCGGCGGCGGGATTTCCGACAAACTGCGGGGAATTAGACCCATAAAGAAAGATTAAAGCGTTCGATTCAGCGTTTTTAATAATCTATTTTTTGCGGAAAGGTAATGTTCCCGAATTAATGCTTCAACTTTAATCGGTTCTCTATTTTTAATTGCATCAAATATTTCACGGTGCTCTTTGATCGTTGCCCGAATCTGTTCTTGATTGTAAAAGCTTTGTAGAGTGCTCCTTCGTGTCAGCGAATAAATACTATCCAATATAGAAATCAGTCTGTCGTTTTTACTAAGATTCGTTAATAATGTATGAAAGTTAGCGTTATACTCAAATATTTTTAGCCTATCTTCTTTATGGTCTTCAAGGTCTTTTATTATGCTTTCAATTTCATTTATTTCATCGTCGGTTATGGTTTGAACGGCAATCCTCGCCGCCAGCCCTTCAAGAACACCCATAATATCATAGTTTTGCACGATTTCTTTTTGCGACAACTCTTTTACAATTGCTCCTTTATGTTTAATTATTTGGATAAAGTCTTCCTGGGCAAGGTACCTTAAAGCCTCACGCACGCGACTCCTTCCTTCGCCAAGTTCCTTGCATAGCGTTGCCTCTATGATTCTTTGCCCCGGCAACAATTTGCTTTTGATAATAGCATCTTTAATATAATCAATAACTTCTGTATTTGTCACAATAAAATTAATCCTCCCCATCAAAGTAATTTAACAACCGCAAATCGGCATATCAATATAACTCCTAACCAAAAAAATTCTGTTTGTCAAGTAATTGTTTACAATATGAGATTTATTGTAAACAAAACAATATGCACATCCGATCAAATGGGCATTATGGGTTGCGCAGCAGCTAGGCTTTGAGGCAAGAGAAGAACCGCTGTCATTGCATGATCTGTACATTAGCGAAGAGTGTTTTGCAACGGCCACACGGGTTGAAATATTGCCCATAACCTGGATTGACGGCAGGCAAATAGGGATGGGAGTTCCGGGACCCGTCACCACTCAAATCGAGGAAGGATTCCGAGCTCTTGTTTCTCGCGAAGGGACGCCCATATACAAAGACGAAAAGATGGAGTGAGAGGCTTGCTGTCGAATTGGAGAGATAGGTGCAGGTAGTATCAATGAATTCCTTATTCGATTGACTGTGCGAGAATGGAACAATATTGAATTTTTACCTGATAATGTAGAAGTTTTTAGCCCGTGCGATATTAGGAAAATTCATGATGATTTGGAAAATTCTCGGGGACGACCTTATTTTAAATATTATTAAATAATTATTAAATAATTAAATAACTTCTGTGATTGTTGTGAATCTGTGCTTCAATTGCAGGTTGAATTGGCACATCGTACGGGGAAAATTCAGGTAAAGAAATGGAGTATATTAAATGTTATCGTCGGTTAGAAAGTATAATCCGCCTGAGATTGTGGGACGCCTCAAAATAAATCGATAAATGAACGGGCTTGCATAAATTTTAGGATGCGAAAAAGGAATGAAGACATTGCTCTGCAAGCAAGCGACGCGGGCGAGAGTCAGGAGCCAGGAAAGGCGGTCGCGAGTGGAATGGGTGATGTTGTAGGTACTTTTGTCACATTATGGGCTGGTATGGTCAAGGGTCAGGTGACAAGTGTCAGAGGAGGGGTTTAGACAGAAAAGGTACGTAAAATTAAGGAAGGATGGGTGTAAGAGACTATTTCCATTGGTTACATCTGCCGCCTCGAAAATCCTCTTTCACCTGGTTCAGCAACGGCACACCCGGACCTTTTCCAGAAAAATCTTCCTCTAATTCGTGATTCCAATCGCGCTTGTCCATCTCAATGAGCCATTTGAGCAATTGGCCCCGTATGTTTGGTGGCAAAGACATAATCTTTTTCCGTATCTGGCTTTCTGTAGCCATTGAATCGTTCATTATTCTCTATTTTTTCTCTGAAACAATGATGTACCGGCTGGTCACACCGAGTATTTTTTTCTTTTGCATGGCCGATACGACACCCGCATTGAAACGCTCCGAGGAGAGTGGCGCTTGCATAATATGCGTACGCTGCCACCCGCTTTTCTTAATAATATGGAGATAATCATCGATCATTATCGAATTGCCCGTCATTTCATTCCTGGCAGGGGTGTTCTGGAAATCGCGCCAGTCGGCATTGATAAACGCCATCTGTGTAGTCTTTTTAGCGTTTAGGTGTGCCAAGGAAAAGAAGTTTCCCAGAAATTCTAAATATTTCTCTTTTGATAGTCCGGATATACCATCGGGATCGTAATTGTGTGCTTGTTTTTTAAAATAGGGTGGATCAAAAAGAATCAGGTCCGGTTTGGCCTTGCCTTTTATGGGCCATTCCAAAATATTAATATCCCAAAAATAGGGTTCGATCTCCGGCCGTGTATCCGGCCGATCTTC